>JANMVA010000031.1:0-2341 GCA_031392195.1 Saprospiraceae bacterium
AAAGAAGGTATGAAGGATCTGCATGAGATTATTTTAAAGGGTACGCGTGTACGGCTACGCCCCGTACTGATGACGGCCGCAGTAGCATCCTTAGGCTTTTTACCCATGGCACTGGCAACCAGCGCGGGTGCAGAAGTGCAAAAGCCATTAGCGACAGTTGTGATTGGTGGGTTGATCAGTTCGACTTTGTTGAGCAGGATTGTGACGCCGTTGTTGTATATGTTGATTCCGCCGGCTGTTGTGGTGAAAGGCAGAGAGCAGAGGGCATAGAGCAGAGAGCAGAGGGAAAAACTGTTAATCGGTTTGATTTCGTTTTTTAGAAACAGAGGTGAGTGGTAAGATGTAAAAGGTAAGAGGTAAGAGGTAAAATGAACTTAACAAATCCGAACTCAGTTCAAATAATAAATTACCAACTCATTTAATTTTTGAGCAATGATGTTGCTTCCGATTTGTGTAGGATGATTTGAGTTGTCCAGCAGTTGGGCGGAAGAATCCATATTCATCATTTCATCAAAAACATCTCCTATTGGGAGGATTGCAACACGTTTGCTTTGATTGTGTTCTTTAAAATAGTGTAATTCCTTGTCAAGTTCTTTTCGTCGTACGTTTTCATTCCAGGTGATATTCTTATAGTTTTGGAAAATAATAATGTAACCTTTTTTTTCAAGAATTGCATCTATTGAGTTAATTATTTCATAGATATTGGGATCATTGAGTTCGTTTCCTTGCAGGTAAACGATGTCATAGCCGCTCACTAGCTTCACAAAAGCACCATATTCTGCATTGCCCCTATTCCATACTTTTGTTTTCTCTATAATCTCATCAGAACAAATTTCTAACTCTGGATAAAAAGTTTTGATAAATAAGCACTCAATATTTGATCCGGGCATAAAAATGGTATCAATGGATACCGTAATACCATCTTCTTCCAAAAGGTGTTTAAAACTCATTGGCATTTGATTGTAATAAGTGAGGCTGTTACCAATCATTAATATCTTTAACGTGTCCAGTAAGACGCTTGTGGCTAATGGCAGCATAGTCGAAGGTTGTTCAGCTTTTGTGTTTTTTCAAATAATTCAATACGCCATTAATACTGGAATAACTAAAATGTCCGATATAACTTCCGTCCTGCTTCATTAGAAACCCATTTGGATAACCTGAGCAGTTCAGTATCTCCATTTCTGATTTAGGACAAGTATAGAAAGCGCCTGTATGGTTGTTTTTATTTATCAATTCCAGAGCGGAAAAGTAATCTTCATCAATAGAAACATGGATGACTGTCAGATTGGATATTCCTATCAGATCTTCATACTCATCATAAAAGGTAAGATCTTCCAGACAAGGTTGACAAAATGAAGCCCAGAAGGAAATAAAGACATACGAAGTGGATGCCTTCCTGCAAAGCTGCGACAATGGAGGAGCAGGTTGTAGGTTTTTAAGTTCTCGCAACTGAATAGAAGGTACATCATTAAAAATCACTAAATCAGGCTTCGAAACATTCTTTTTTAAGGTCAGCAAACCTGTACCTGTAAAGCCATCATAAGTAAATGTGTAATGACGATCCGTCGCTTCAATGACTGCATATGGTTTGAAATTGATCGCATCTTGTTGGTGTAAACCTTTATGATAAACATTCAAGAAATCACAAGCCTGAACAGGTCTTAGGGTATTACATTCATCTGTGTATTGACCATTACTATTCCCATCAATTATGGAGATTATCAGATTTGTATCAATTTTACATTTACGGCTGACAAGATTTGGTAAAAATGGCTCCTGTAATTTTTCTTCGAAAAAAATAATTTCTGACTGGCTAAAGGCAATCGTGGACAATCCGATAAAGGTGAGGTAAAGGAAAAGGTGAATTATGGTGGGCATGAATTAAAAGTACTAATAAAATTTTGGGTTAAAGTTCATTGGCAGGGCTATAATATATATAGTTTTAGACTACGATTTATGAATTCCCGGATCCGATATATCATCCTGATCAGTATTCTCTTTTGTAGCATATTCATCTTCTGGATGTGCACAATCTCTCACATCGGTCTCCATGGTGATGAGGCCTGGTTTGGGTTGAAGGCGAACGAGTATTTGCAAACAGGAATTGATCAGCCTTACGGGATGAATTATTACACAGGCATTCTCCAAACCATGGTTAATGCTTTTGTATTCAAACTCAATGGTCCGGGTATTGTAGAGATGCGCATTTCAGGTGTGATCATGAATATGATTTCACTCGTGATGATTGCCTGGTTTTTAATTCGCAGAACAGAGTACAAAATTGCAGTTGTCTTTATGCTGCTCATGGCGCAGTCAGGATTGTATCTTATCTATCCAAAAA
>JANMVA010000186.1:0-3611 GCA_031392195.1 Saprospiraceae bacterium
GAACGATGCTGATAATAAATCAGAAAGTTGGTTTTCCAGTTTTGTCCTGATGGGTACAAATATAAAGGGGTCCTAAAGAGTGGGGTATCACATCTTGATGTGATGGGGATCGTATGCCCCTTCGAAATTGCTTTCAGACAATTTCTCTCCCCTGTGTGCTGCGCAACCCCGGGGCACTGGTGATTCGTCATTCGTAATTCGTCAATCGTCAATCCCTAAATCTTTCCTCTCCTCTGCTGGAAAAAAGACTTGAGGAGTATGGCGCTTTCTTCCATCATGATCCCCATCTCCAATTGGGTTCGCGGATGCAATAATTCCTTCCCGTACCGCATAAAACCCGCTTTGTCATCCGATGAGGCATACACTACCCTGTCAATCTGCGCCCACCTCAATGCTCCGGCACACATCACGCACGGCTCCAGCGACACATACAATGTGCAATCAATCAAATATTTACTGCTCAGGAATTGTGCCGCCGCCGTGATGGCCAGGATCTCCGCATGAGCAGTGACATCTTTCAGCATCTCAGTGCTATTGTGACATCTCGCCAGCAACTGATCACCCGAAGCAATGACAGCTCCAATCGGTACCTCTCCCAGGTCTGCTGCTTTTCTTGCTTCCTGCAAAGCCAGTTTCATAAAATATTCATCTCCGTAAATCTGCATCAATGCGAAAGTAGGTGATAATTACTTTTTTCGCAAAAAAGTAACCAAAACCTCCACTCAATATACTTGCACACTAATTGTTGTTTCTTTTTTCCGGAAAAAGTAACAAAAACCACCTCTCACTTTACTTCCACACAAATCGTCGTTACTTTTTTCATTGCCAAAAAAGTAACCAAAAAGTCTAGTGACTCAAAAAAACTCGTTTGCTCATTCGTTCTTTTGTAAATCGTCAGAAAGGCTTGCGCTTGTTGGTTTTTCAAGTCTATTTCTTTTGGTTGATCCTGCAATTTAGGACCTCGCTTTCTACCTGAAATAGTCGATAGTGCACTCGAACAATTTTGAGTCACGGATTTCTGATGTCGAATTGGAATATAAAGAAACTTTTGACCCCGCATAAATTAGATTCAAAGCGCACATATTAGAGATTGGCTTCACTTTACTATTCGAGATGGAAAACAGCGCCCCTTTTCCATGTTATAATTAAATCATTTCCAACTAGGTATATACCTGTCCATCAAAACTGTTTGAGCGCTTCGATGACAATTTCAGTCCGAATTAAGTTGCATTAGGCAAGAATCATCTGTAAAGAAATTGATCTGAAAAACGAAAAGGCGCGAAAGCAAACCTGAAGTAAAACAAATGCGAAGATTCATAGGCGAGTTTTTTGATGGACGAGCTTTTTTGGTTACTTTTTTTGCGGAAAAAAAAGTGACATGGATAGTGAGTTAGTATAGTGAAGCTTTTTTGGTTACTTTTTTGACAATGAAAAAAGTAACAACGAATAGTAAGTAAGAGTAGTGAGAAAAGAGGTTTTTGCTTCTTTTTTGCGGAAAAAAAGAAGAAGATGCTATCTTTGCACATGGAATTCAATCTGAAAAGCAAGCACGATCTTTTTTCCGACGCTCTCACCTTCGATGATGTATTACTGGTCCCCGGATACTCCAATGTCCTGCCAAGGGAAGTAGATATCACCACGCAATTAAGCCGAAACATCCGTATCAATGTCCCCATTGTATCTGCCGCTATGGATACAGTCACCGAAAAGGACACGGCCATAGCCATTGCACGGGAAGGCGGTATCGGGATCATCCACAAAAACATGAGCATCGAAAGCCAGGCCGACCAGGTCAGGTCCGTAAAACGCTCCGAAAGCGGCATGATCCAGGACCCTGTCACGCTCGGCGTAGAAGCCACTATCGGAGAAGCACAACTCCTGATGCGCAAATACAAGATCGGAGGTATCCCGATCACAAATCCGGATGGAAAACTCGTGGGCATCCTGACTAACAGGGACTTGAGATTCGAAGCCAGCAATGACAGGAAGGTCACCGAACTCATGACTCCCGCGCCTTTGGTGACGGCTCCGATGGGCACAACCCTCGAACAGGCAAAGAAAATCCTGCAAAAACACAAGATAGAAAAGCTCCCTGTGGTTGATTCTGACAACCGCCTGACGGGGCTGATCACCTATAAAGACCTCATGCGCCTGGAAGATTTCCCTTCCAGCAGTAAAGATGAGCGGGGAAGATTGAGAGTTGGTGCCGCGGTAGGGATTGCAGCCGATACGCATGACCGGGTAGACGCATTGGAGGCTGTGGATGTGGATGTATTGATTGTCGATACGGCTCATGGTCATTCTGAAGGAGTGCTGAGCATGGTTAGGCAGATCCGTAAGAGATTTCCAACGCTTGAATTGATTGGTGGAAATGTGGCAACAGGCGCCGGTGCCAAAGCTCTTGCAGAAGCCGGTGTGGATGGCGTCAAGGTTGGAGTTGGACCCGGAAGTATCTGCACGACAAGAATCGTTGCCGGAGTAGGGGTTCCCCAATTGAGTGCCATCTATGGAGCAGCTATCGCACTGAAAGGCACAGGCATACCCATTATTGCCGATGGTGGTATTCGTTTTACAGGTGATATAGCCAAGGCAATAGCAGCCGGTGCCAGCACAGTGATGGCAGGTTCTCTCTTCGCCGGTTGTGAAGAAGCGCCGGGGGAAACAATTATTCTCGATGGCCGGAAATTCAAGGTTTATCGCGGCATGGGCTCATTAGGTTCGATGGCACTGGGATCCAAAGACCGGTATTTTCAGGATGTTGAGGATGATATCAAAAAGCTAGTTCCCGAAGGCATCGAAGGACGGGTTCCTTACAAAGGCACATTGCACGAAGTGATGGTCCAATATAATGGCGGTCTTCGTGCCGGCATGGGCTATTGTGGAGCTAAGGATATCCTTGCACTGCAAGATGCCAGCTTTGTCAGGATCACATTGGCCGGTATCAGCGAGAGTCATCCGCATGATATCACCATCACCAAAGAATCGCCCAATTATTCAAGGCGTTAATGAAGTCAAAAGGTAAACGCCTACCTGCCTCATACTATGCTTCCCATGATGTCACACATCTGGCGAATGATCTGCTGGGGAAATTTCTTTGCACCAATATCAATGGTTCCTATTGTAGTGGAATGATCGTCGAGACAGAGGCATATCGCGGCCCTGATGACAGAGCAGCACACTCATTCAATAATCGCCGGACACCCCGAACTGAAGTGATGTTCTGGCAAGGTGGTGTTGCCTACATCTATGTCTGCTATGGCATGCATCACCTGATGAATGTCGTGACAGCTTCAAAGGATACAGCACATGCTGTTTTAATCCGCGCTTTAGAACCGGCAGATGGTATCGACATCATGGCAGAGAGAAGACATCTTGATGTATCAGATTTCCGATTGACCAAAGGACCGGGAGCTCTCAGTGTTGCGATGGGTTTACGAAAAGAACTTACCGGCACACCCCTGTTCAAACTCAATAGTCCTGTGTGGATCGAAGACCGAAAGGTATCATTCACTTCAAACGATATCTGCATCGGCAAACGCATTGGTGTAGAAAGTGCGGGCGATGCTGCCCACTGGCTCTGGCGTTATTTTGTAAAAGGGAATCGGTATGTG
>JANMVA010000193.1:0-10239 GCA_031392195.1 Saprospiraceae bacterium
GGATATGGTAGCGGATAAGTCCGGTGGCCAGAATCCGCACGAGCTTTTTGGAAAAGCACTGGAAAATGCAACCCCCGCGGTCGAAGTCCGCAGCCGTCGTATCGGAGGTGCCACGTTTCAGATCCCAACTGAAATCAATCCAAAACGCAAAATAGCTATCGGTATGAAATGGCTTATCCGTTTCGCCCGTGAACGCAACGGAAAAGGCATGGCCGAAAAACTCGCTGCAGAAATTCTGGCAGCAAGCAAGGGTGAAGGTTCTGCAGTAAAGAGAAAAGAAGACACCCATAAAATGGCTGAAGCCAACAGAGCTTTCGCCCACTTTAAATAACAACACAATTTTTTCGGAGAATAATAATGGCAAACGACCTTAGATATACACGTAACATCGGCATTGCAGCCCACATCGACGCTGGTAAGACAACGACGACGGAGCGTGTATTATATTATACAGGTATTTCCCACAAGATTGGTGAGGTACATGATGGCGCCGCGACGATGGACTGGATGGAGCAGGAGCAGGAGCGTGGTATCACCATCACCAGTGCCGCTACAAAAGCACAGTGGGCCTGGAAAGACCAGGAATACGCTGTCAATATCATCGATACTCCCGGACACGTTGACTTCACAGTTGAAGTGAACAGGTCACTTCGTGTGCTAGATGGTCTTGTGTTTTTATTTTGCGCTGTTTCCGGTGTAGAGCCACAATCAGAAACAAACTGGCGCTTAGCAGATAACTATAGAGTACCCCGTATCGGATTCGTCAACAAGATGGACCGCTCAGGTGCTAACTTCTTTGAGGTGGTTAAGGACGTTGAGGGTAAACTTGGGTCCAAAGCCATTCCACTCCAGGTACCGATAGGTGAAGAGGAAAGATTCAAAGGTGTTGTAGACCTGATCACAGGAAAGGCAATGGTTTGGAATGAAGAAGATATGGGAATGACCTTTGAGGAGGTTCCCGTACCTGCAGATTTAGTACCGATAGTGGCTGAATGGCGTGAAAAATTACTCGAAGCTGTTGCTGAGTATGATGATTCATTGATGGAGAAATATTTTGAAGATCCTGAATCAATTTCTGCAGATGAAATGAGAGCTGCTATCCGTCAGGCTGTGTGCGATATGAAATTCGTACCAATGATGTGCGGATCTGCTTTTAAAAATAAAGGTGTGCAAGCTGTATTGGATGCGGTATGTGCATTCCTTCCAAGTCCGCTTGATGTTGAAGCGATCAAAGGTATCAATCCCGATACCGAAAAAGAAGAGATAAGGTTGCCAAATGTAAATGAACCATTCGCTGCTCTTGCATTCAAGATTGCGACTGATCCTTATGTTGGACGTTTGGCTTTCATGAGAGTATATTCCGGTGCACTGGACGCAGGTTCTTATGTATTAAATACAAGATCAGGAAATAAAGAACGCATCTCACGTCTCTACCAGATGCATGCGAATAAGCAAAACCCGATCGACAAAGTTGAGGCCGGTGATATTGCAGCAGGTGTAGGCTTTAAGGATATCCGCACAGGAGATACTTTATGCGACGAAAAACGTCCGATCATACTTGAAAGCATGGTCTTCCCTGATCCGGTTATCGGAATTGCAGTTGAACCCAAAAGCCAGAAGGATATGGATAAGCTTGGCATGGCTTTAGCGAAACTTGCTGATGAAGATCCAACTTTCCGTGTGAAATATGATGAGGACACAAACCAGACCGTCATCAGTGGTATGGGCGAGCTTCACCTGGAAATTATTGTCGACAGGCTGAGGAGAGAATTTAAAGTAGAATGTAACCAGGGTGCGCCCCAGGTAAATTATAAAGAAGCATTAACCGTCAAAGTTGATCACACGGAAAGGTTGAAAAAACAATCTGGTGGTTCAGGTCTCTTTGCGCAAATGGCTTTCGAACTCGGCCCTGCAGACGAAGAATTTTTGCAGAGCGATGATTTCAAAAGCGGTAAGACCAAGCTTCAGTTCGTCAATGCCATCTTCGGAGGTTCTATTCCAAAAGAATTTTTCCCTTCGATCATCAAGGGCTTCACAGCCATGATGGACAATGGTATTCTTGCCGGTTATAACATCGATAGCATGAAAGTCAGAGTATATGATGGCCAAACCCACGCAGTGGACTCCAAGCCAATCGCATTCGAACTATGCGCAAAAGAAGGATTCAGGGAAGCGGCTAAAAAAGCAAAACCGGTTCTTCTGGAGCCGATCATGAAACTGGAAGTGGTCACTCCAGATGATTATGTTGGTCCTGTTATTGGTGACCTTAACCGTCGTCGTGGATTACCAAAAGGTCAGGACTCTCGTTCAGGTGCCATTGCCGTACAGGCAGAAGTACCTTTGGCTGAAATGTTTGGTTATGTGACTCAGTTACGTACCATCACTTCCGGTCGCGCGAGTTCAACAATGGAATTCAGTCACTATGCACCGGTGCCAAAAGGTCTGGCAGACGATGTGATTGAAAAAGCAAAAGGTGCAGTAAAAGTATAAGTAAAAAGCTCTGAGTTCCCCTTTAGGGGTTAGGGGCGGCAAAGTCGAATAAAACCCAAAAGTGGGTCAACCATATATCATTAACACAATTTTTTTGGTCGGGAAATGAATCAGAAAATTAGGATTAAACTCCGGTCTTATGACCACAACCTGGTAGATAAGTCAACGGAGAAAATCGTTAAAACTGTTCGCAATAGTGGAGCCGTCGTTACGGGTCCGATTCCGCTGCCCACCGAGAAAGAAATATTTACCGTCCTGCGTTCGCCGCACGTAAATAAGAAATCTCGAGAGCAGTTCCAGTTGCGTACACACAAACGTTTGATCGAGATTTACACACCTACTCCGAAGACGGTAGACGCCCTCTCAAAACTCGAATTACCGAGTGGAGTAGATATCCAGGTCAAGCTTACATAGAGAATTTGTAGCCGAAAGGTTACAAACAGAAACATTAATTGGAATTTTTCCGCTCACGCTCACACGTGATCAGGGAAGCTTGTCATAAAAAAATTTACAATCAAATCATCTTACGGTGAAAGGAATAATAGGCACAAAGGTCGGCATGACCAGCATATTTGACCAGAATGGCCGGTCCATTGCATGTACGGTTGTCCTCGCGCAACCCAATGTAGTGACCCAGGTGAAGACCCAGGATACAGATGGGTATGATGCACTTCAGCTTGCTTGTGGTGAAGCTAAACTGAAGAACACACCTAAGTCCATGCAAGGCCATTTTGAAAATGCAAAGACAGCTCCGAAAAGAAAGCTTGCTGAATTCAGGAATTTTGAGATCAGCAAAAATCTTGGTGACCTTGTAACCCTCGAGGAAGTCTTTACGGAAGGTGAAAAAGTTTCTGCCATCGGTATCAGCAAAGGAAAAGGCTTCCAGGGTGTTGTCAAAAGGCATCACTTCGGTGGTATCATGCAGGCTACACACGGACAACACAACAGGATGAGGGCTCCGGGTTCAATCGGTGCATCTTCTTATCCTTCGAAGGTTGTCAAAGGCCTCAGGATGGCAGGAAGAATGGGTACAGACCGTGTCAAAGTTCGAAACCTGCGTGTAGCTAAATTATTACCGGATCAGAATCTGATTTTGATCAAAGGTGCTATTCCGGGTCACAAAGGATCATTTATCATCATTGAAAAGTAATCAGCCATGACAATAGATATATTGAATTCAAAAGGTGAAAAAACAGGTCGCAGCGTCGACCTGGCTGATGAAGTATTTGCGATCAAGCCAAATGAACACGTTGTTTATCTGGCCGTAAAAGCATACCTCGCAAATCAACGTCAGGGTACCCACAAGACGAAAGAAAGATGGGAAGTATGGCGCACCACAAAGAAATTCAAAAAGCAGAAAGGTACCGGTGGCGCTCGTGCAGGTTCATTGAAAAACCCCATGTTTAAAGGTGGTGGCCGTGCATTTGGTCCCCGTCCTCATGATTATGATCTCAAGGTGAATAAGAAAGTAAAATTGCTTGCACGTCGCTCAGCATTATCTGCAAAAGCTACAGCCGGCAACCTGATCATCGTCGAAGAGATCACAATGGACAAGCCACGCACTAGAGATTTTGTAGAAGTCTTGAAAAACCTTCAGATTGATAAGAACAAATCACTGTTCGTAACCTCTGAGGCAAACACAAATCTTTATCTGTCCGGCAGGAATCTGCAGAACACAAGACTAGTACGAGCACAGGACCTGAATACATATGATATTCTCCGTTCGCAAAAACTGGTTTTATCTGAGCAATCAGTTGACCTGATCACAAAATCATTGAAGAATTAATTAGCGACTATAAAGCTTTAGCGAAATGAGCCTTAAAACAATTCTCGTAAAACCCCTGATCACTGAAAAGGCAGACACCTTGACAGAGAGCAAAACGCAATACAGCTTTATCGTAGATAAGGGTGCAAACAAGATCGAGATCAAAAAAGCGGTTGAAGCACTTTACACGGTCAACGTGGAAGCAGTCAATACCATGATCATTCCTGGTAAAAGAAAAACACGCAACACAAAGAAAGGTGTGTTGCACGGACGAAAACCATCTTATAAAAAAGCGGTCGTGACACTGGCTTCCGGTGAAACCATCGACTTCTTCGGAGATATATAAAGCGCATCGATTCATTAAAGACCATTTAGAAATAGCTAAATCATGGCCGTAAAGAAATTTAAACCCATCAGTCCCGGAACACGCTTCAGAGTGGGTAATACCTACGCTGAGGTGACAACCGATAAGCCTGAAAAATCTTTGCTGGGCCCCATCAAGAAAAGTGGTGGACGGAATGCCAGCGGAAGAACAACGGTGCCTCATCGCGGTGGTGGTCACAAAAGAAGATATCGAATCATCGACTGGAAACGAGATAAAGAAAACGTTCCGGGCAAGGTGATGTCAGTAGAGTATGATCCGAATCGCACAGCCTTCATCGCGTTGATCGAATATTCGGATGGCGAAAAAAGATACATTATCGCTCCACAGAATATCAAGGTGGGAGCCACTGTATTGTCAGGCAGCCAGGCAACACCGGATACCGGTCATGCCCTTTTCCTGAAAGATGTGCCACTTGGTTCAGTGATTCATAATGTTGAATTACATCCTGGCCAGGGAGGATCTATCGTGCGGAGCGCAGGTTCATCCGCCGTCATGATGGGTCGTGAAGACCGTCACGCTGTGATCAAGCTTCCATCAGGCGAAGTACGAAGGGTATTATTGAATTGTAAAGCCACCATGGGTGCTGTATCAAATCCTGATCATGCATTGACAGTGTTTGGAAAGGCAGGTTCAAAACGTTGGACAGGTCGTCGCCCAAGAGTAAGAGGGGTCGCAATGAACCCGGTCGATCACCCGATGGGTGGTGGTGAAGGTAAAGCTTCAGGTGGTCACCCAACCTCAAGAACAGGTATTATGGCAAAAGGTCAGAAGACACGTAATCCACGTAAATCTTCCACCCTGATCATATCCCGTCGCAAATCAAAAAATAAAGCTTAAGCACTAATCAAGTATCATGGCAAGATCAATTAAAAAAGGTCCTTACGTATTCAACAAGCTGATGGCAAAAATCGACAAAGCCAATTCAGCCAGTCGTAAATCTGTGATCAAGACCTGGTCACGCGCATCGATGATCATTCCCGATATGGTTGGTCACACGATCGCTGTGCACAATGGAAAAACATTTATCCCTGTATTCGTCACTGAAAACATGGTCGGTCACAAGCTTGGGGAATTTGCTCCAACCAGGACTTTCCGTGGTCATGCCGGTAACAGGAAATAATCATTAAGAAGAAGTAAAAAGCAAATACAATGGAAGCTGTTGCTAAACTCAGAAATTGTCCGCTATCAGCCAGGAAAATGAGACTTGTGGCTGATCTGGTAAGAGGTAAGAAAGTGGAAGACGCTGTCAATATCCTGAGATATACAAACAAGGAGGCTGCAGGCTGGCTTGAGAAGTTGGTGCTGTCCGCAGTCACAAACTGGGAAAATAAAGCAGACGGATCACCTAATGTGGATGAGCATGATCTGCGCATCAAGACATTGATGGTAGATGATGCCGGTCACCTGAAAAGGATTCGCCCTGCACCTCAAGGAAGAGCACACCGCATTCGCAAGCACAGTAATCACACAACTGTGATTGTTGAAAATAAAATACCATTCGACGGAGAGCTTTCCGCGGGTGATGAAGAAGAATAACGAAAAAGAATAGTATCAATCAATTGATTTATAATCTGAGATTCTAATGGGTCAAAAAACAAATCCGATAGGCAATAGACTTGGGATCATCCGGGGATGGGAGTCTAATTGGTATGGTGGTCGTGATATCGCTGAGAAGGTAATTCAGGATGAAAAAATCCGTGTTTATCTCCAGGCCAGAATTGAGAAAGGTGGTATCGCCCACATGGTGATAGAACGCACACTTAAGAGGGTCACAGTGACTATCCAGACCTCAAGGCCGGGTATCATCATCGGCAAAGGGGGTCAGGAAGTTGATCGTATCCGCGAGGAGCTGAAGAAGCTGACCAAAATGGATGTTCAGATCAACATCATGGAGATCCGTAAACCCGAACTGGATGCCAACATTGTTGCTGAATCTATAGCAAAACAAATTGAAGCAAGGATCAACTATCGCCGTGCTATCAAGATGGCTATCCAGTCAACGATGAGATCAGGTGCTGAAGGCATCAAGGTTAGAATCAGCGGCAGGTTGAACGGCGCTGAGATGGCTCGTTCTGAAGAATATAAGGATGGCAGAACACCGCTACATACATTCCGTGCTGATATCGACTATTCCCTTCGTGAAGCTCAGACTGTGTTTGGAAAGATTGGTATCAAAACCTGGATCTGCAAAGGTGAGGTTTATGGAAAGAGAGAATTGACCTTAAACGCCGGAGCTGATCAGGGTACAAGGAATAAAACAGGAAGAAATGAACGTGGGGCAGGAGGTTATGGCAGGAATGAAGGTGGAGGTGATTCCCGTGACAGAGGACCGAGAGAAAGAACTGAGAGAGGTCCGGGTGGACCAGGTGGAGGTCGCGGTCGTGGCGGTGCTGGTGGCGGCGGTGGAAACCGCGGTGGCGCTGGCGGCGGTCCTAACAGAGGCCCTGGTGCAGGAGGTGGAAATCGTGGTGGAGCAGGGGGTGGAAATCGCTCCGGCGGAGGTCCACCGAGGAAAAAATAGAGTTGAATATCAAAGGGGAAAAAGCGGGTAATAATCGTACCTTTGCCCAACTTTTCTCAAAAGCTAGCAAAATAGGGTAATAAACAGACCATGTTACAGCCAAAACGTACAAAATACCGGAAGCAACAAAAGGGAAAGAACCGTGGCATCGCCTGGAAAGGAAGTGACATCTCTTTTGGCAGTTTTGCTCTGAAATCGCTTGAGAATGGAAGGCTTACAAGCCGCCAGATCGAGTCAGCGAGGATCGCGATGACACGCCATATGAAAAGGGAAGGTGCTGTCTGGATCCGGATCTTTCCAGATAAACCTGTGACCAAAAAACCACAGGAAGTAAGGATGGGTAAAGGAAAAGGAGCACATGATCATTGGGTGGCATTAGTGCAGCCCGGAAGGATCATGTTCGAGCTGGACGGTGTTTCACAACAGGTTGCAATTGAAGCATTAGCATTAGCTGCGCAAAAATTGCCGATCCAGACAAAAACAGTTATAAGACACGATTATATCGAATCTTAATCAGCAGCAATAATGGCAACAAAGAAACATATTGAATTAGGTGAAATGTCAGATGCTGACTTGCAGACGGAATTGAAACAAATCCATGTCCAGTATCAGAAGCTGAGTTTTGACCATACGATTAAAGGACTTGACAATCCGGTCGTATTGAGGAATACGAAAAAAGATATTGCCAGGCTGCAGACAGAAATTCGCCGCAGGCAAATTGGAGCACTGACAACGGAGCAAGTTGCAAAAAGATCTAAAATCAGACAACGTCGTAAAAATGGATAACGAAGTCGTAACCACGCAGGTTGAAAAACTAAAAAAACAGCGTGTTGGCTTGGTAGCAAGCAACAAGAATGAGAAGACCATTACGGTTGTCGTAGAAAGAAAACTACGTCACCCGATCTATGGCAAATTCGTAAAACGCAGCAAGAAATTCCATGCACATGATGAGCAAAATGCTTGTGGTGTTGGAGACCTCGTCCGGATCGTGGAGTCACGCCCGTTGAGCGCTACGAAAAGATGGCGCCTCGTGGAAATCATTGAAAAGGCGAAGTAATCAACATTCGAAATAAAATACTTGAAGTAATAATATCATGATACAACAGGAATCAAGACTCAATGTGGCGGATAACAGCGGAGCGAAAGAAGTTCTCTGCATCCGTGTTCTCGGAGGTTCTGGCAGAAGATATGCTTCTGTCGGAGACAAGATCGTCGTATCTGTCAAAGACGCCGCTCCGGGCGGATTGAAAAAAGGCCTTGTGTCAAAAGCGGTGGTAGTAAGAACGAAGAAAGAGATCCGCCGCAAGGATGGATCTTATATCCGTTTCGATGATAATGCAGTGGTCCTGTTGAATGCAGCAGATGAACCCAGAGGTACGAGGATTTTTGGCCCGGTCGCAAGGGAATTGAGGGAGCGTGATTATATGAGAATTGTATCCCTGGCACCTGAAGTAATTTAATCCGTAAGTTTTGCAATTAAGGTAAAGTAATGAGTACTAAAAAATCAACCAGTCACAAGCCAAAAGGCAAACACTTTGTAAAAAAAGGTGACCTCGTCATGGTCGTAGCTGGAGCAGATAAAGGCAAAAAAGGTAATATCATGGAAGTGTTCCATGAAAAGCACCGCGTCATCGTGGAAGATGTCAATATTGTCAAAAAACACCGTAAGCCAACACAATCGACACCGGGTGGAATCGTAGAAATTCCGGCACCGATCCACATTTCAAATGTGCAGTTGATCGATCCAAAATCAGGCCTGCCTACACGTATAGGTCGCAAGGAAGTCGATGGAAAGAGCGTGCGTTATTCAAAAAAATCAGGAGAAATCATTAAGTAATGAGTTACGTCCCAAGATTAAAGCAATATTATGATGAAGTCGTTGCTCCGAAATTATTCGAGCAATTTGGCTATACATCCAACATGCAGATCCCTCGAGTAGTAAAAATCTGTTTGAACCAGGGCATTGGTCAGGCTACGCAGGATAAAAAACTTGTTGATGTATATCAGCAGGAATTGACCACCATCGCCGGTCAGAAAGCAGTTCCAACGATTGCAAAAACTTCAATCTCCAACTTCAAGCTGAGAGAAGGTATGCCAATCGGTGTACGCGTCACATTGCGCAAAGAAAAAATGTATGAATTCCTTGATCGCCTCATCACTGTCACTCTTCCGAGGGTGCGTGACTTCCAGGGAATCAACGATAAAAGTTTCGACGGCCGTGGAAATTATTCGATGGGCGTGACAGAGCAAATCATCTTTCCTGAAATTGATCTTGACAAAATTACCAAGATCAACGGGATGGATATCACGATCGTAACCACAGCTTCGACAGATGCAGAAGCTTTCGCACTGTTGAAAGAGCTTGGTATGCCATTTAAAAACCAGAAAAATTAATCAGCCACAATGGCAAGGAAATCACTGATAGCAAGAGAGGTCAAAAGAACCCGGTTAGTCCAGAAGTACGCCACTTTAAGAAAGCAACTTAAGGAGGAAGGTAAATGGGATGAACTGGATAAATTGCCCCGCAACTCTTCAAAGAAACGTCTCCATAACAGGTGCAAACTGTCCGGACGTCCGAAAGGATATATGAGAAGATTTGGTTTGTGCAGGAACATGTTCAGAGACATGGCACTGGCAGGTAAAATCCCTGGAGTAACAAAAGCAAGCTGGTAATAAATTAGAATAACAAATCCATTTATTGACTTATTCATGGCAATCACAGATCCAATAGCAGATTATCTCACCCGTATCCGCAATGCTCAACTGGCAAAGCACCGCGTCGTGAGTATCCCCAATTCAAAGTTGAAGAGAAAGATCACGGAGATTCTCTATGATCAGGGTTATATACTCAAATACGCCTTTGAAGGTGAAGGCAAAGAAGCTGTGATCAACATCGCGATCAAGTACGATGCCGAAACAAAAGCGCCCGTGATCAGGGAAATAGGCAGGATGAGTAAGCCTGGCTTGAGGATGTTTGTAGGAAAAGATGAACTCCCCAGGATTATCAATGGACTGGGTGTAGCCATCATTTCTACATCACATGGTTTGATGACTGACAAGGAAGCCCGCAAGCAAAAG
>JANMVA010000269.1:0-6668 GCA_031392195.1 Saprospiraceae bacterium
ATGAAGCGATTTTATAAGCAGGGACACCATGTTGCTCTAAAAAGTCGACCGCTGAGAAATCGAATGGTGATGAAAAACAAATTAGGCCTTCCTCTTTGGCTGTTTTCATAATCTCTGCCGTCCATTCCCATGGCATGAAAGCATCCTTGTATAATTTATACAGTGTAGTTCCATCCCATAATGTTCCCTGGTTGATCTGAAAGTATTTGTTGCCACAATCAATGGTAATGGTATCTGCAGTGTAGTGCTGCAATTTGATACAATCCGCACCCGCAGCTTTTGCAGCCCTGACGGTTTGAAGCGCTACATCCAGCCGTTGATTATGATTAGCTGACAATTCTGCTATGATAAAGCACGGTGCTTCATCGCCAACCTGAACATTTCCTATTTGAAAATTCATTACTCTTATTAATTAAATCAAAGATAAGCTTACCGGGATGGTTTGTAAAAATTCCTGAATTGGTATCCGTACTGCTCTTCTGAAGGGCCTTCGATAAATCCCAAATGTTGAAACACTTTTAGTGATGGAATATTGTCTTCCTGTACCTGTGCTTTTAGTGTAAAAGGATCATTCCATTCGTCCCTTAATGCAATGATGGCTTTGTAGACAATAATTTCGGCAAATCCTTTTCCCCTTGACTCCTGATCAATTGAAAAGCTGATCAGCCAGTTTCCTTCTACCAGGTCTAATCTTACCTGCCCGATTAATTTCGTTTCGTATGAAAAAAGAAACAATATTGAATGTGGATTAGTCACCTTTTGCGTGAACCAAGTTGTATGTGTGTCCCATTCAATCTTTCTCTTATTGATCGAATTCATCCTGACGTCCGGATCATTAGCCCAGTCAAAGTAGGTTTTCGAATCATTTTCCGTAGCACGGCGAAAATAAATCTGATCCTTCACCAGGTAATAATTGAATAATGCCCTCAGGTTTTTGATGGATTGCCCGTTGAAGATGCGTTTTTGGGTTGCGATCATTTGATGAATATCCTCCGGCGAGATTAATTCTATTGCTTCCGGCGTGTATTCTTCAGCTAACCCATCTTTCACGAGAAACTGATAACAATCGTTCTGGTTGTCGGCTGTCTTAATGACAAACAAACCTCCTCCTGCGCAACAATATTCAAATGCAACGGAACTTGCAGCACAAATGCCGATTTGAGATTGTAGCATAAGGTTGAGCATTTGATCCACATCAACAGATTCATGGATTCTCAACTTATCAGCCCGATCTTTCTGCTGTATGTCAAGCAACTCGCTTTTATGTGAAAATGCTGCACCGATGACTACATGGATCGTTTTAAATCTGCCTGAATTGATTAATTCCTTTACTACACGGCATGTATAGTTTAATGGATCCGCTCCTCCAAAATTCACAAAAACGGTCTCGATACTTTTAATGTCCCTGTATTCAGTCGCACATTTTAAAAAAGGAAGTCTTAACAATGCATATTCTACACCGAGATAAAAGCGAGTGTGATACTCTGCTTTATACTTCGTGACAGGAATTCCCGAGGTATGATTGATAATCGCATCCGCTGGAAAGTAGGTAGAATAAATGTCATCAATACAAATGATATTGATATTTCTTTTCTTTAAGATTCGCTGGTAGCTTTCATCGAATGCGTAACCGTCTAGAACAATAAGGTCATCGGGACTCAATAAGGAGTTTATGTAATCTGCCTCGTTATCGGCTGGCTGGTTTGATGGCAATTCAACAAGGTCATCACAGGTTTTCCGGATTTCATCAGACAAATATTGATTGGGAGACTGGATGAGAAAAGTCACATGGAAATTCTCTTTAATGATTTCAGCCAGGGCGAGTGAACGGATCACATGGCCTAGTCCCATCCTGCTATTGCCATCTGCCCGGAAAAAAACTTTCTTTTTTATTTCCCCAGACATGAATGATCCAATTTGCAGGTATTCATTAGAAAATTAACTTTGGTTGTAGAAACTCCTGATCGTTTCAATAACATACTCCTGCTCCTCATCCTCTAACGTCGGGTACATCGGAAGACTCAGGCATCTATCATAGTAGGCTTCAGCCTTTGGCAGATCTCCATGTTTCCATCCCAGCTCCTGGTAATAGGGATGCAGGTGGGCAGGGATATAATGAACCTGCGTAAAAATGGATTTTTCCCGAAGGAAATCATACAATCCTTTCCTATCTTCAACTAATACGACATACAGATGGTATGCATTTGAAAATCCATCAGGTTGTTGCTGCCTGGTGACCTGCGGGATTTCTTCAATAGCTTTATCATACTTAGCAGCTATTTCCTTTCTTCTGATCAGGCCCTTTTCAGCCTTTTTTAACTGAGAAATACCTAACGCACAATTCAGATCAGGTAATCGATAATTATATCCAAGTACCTGCATTTCATGGTACCATCCACCCTTTTCAACAGGCATATTCTCACGCGTGATGCCATGGGTCCTGAGTTTAAGGAGTCTTTTATATAGAGCTTCGTCAGCAGTCGTAATCATGCCCCCTTCTCCTGATGTTATATGTTTAACCGGATGAAAGGAAAAACATATCAGATCCGAATATTGACCACTGCCACATTTTACTTCTTTTCCTTTTGAATCAATAAAAAAACCACCCGGTGCATGGCATGCATCTTCAATGATCCATAAGCCATGCTCTTTTGCCAACGCACTAACTTTTTCAATATTGACCGGAAGCCCGGTGAGGTCAACAGGAATAATTCCGGAGTACATGCCTTTTGGTGCGTCACTTAATTTTCGTTCAAGTGCATCGATATCAATCAGGAAAGTTTTCGGATCAATATCGACAAATTCAATTTGACCCGCGCAGTATAAAATACTATTTGAAGAAGCTGCGAAAGTAATTGGTGTGGTCAGTACTTTTTGTCCCGGACTGACATTCAATGCCAATGCAGCGAGATGTAAAGCCGCAGTACCATTCGCACAACAAACAGCATATGGTGCGCCTACGTAAGTAGCAAATTCCTCTTCAAACTTTTTGACTAGAGGACCCTGCGTCAGGAAATCAGATGTCAATGCATCTGTCACTGCTGCAATGTCAGCATCATCGATGGATTGTCGACCATAGGGAATCGGCCTTCTCATACAGTAAAGGATGGATCGACATGCTCTTTGATCAATTGTCTGAGAGCAGGAGCATCTACCCATTGTGTATTCGTCCCTGAATTATATTGAAATCCTTCTTTTACTTTTTTTGCATTAAAGGCTGTAATGAAAGCATTCAGATCCCAAGCCGGAACACTAGGCAGGATCACATAGTACTTGCCAATATCATACGTATAAAAAGAATCAGAAGCTGTGATCATCTCCTCATGAATTTTTTCTCCTGGCCGGATCCCTACGATTTGATGTTCGAGATCAGGTGCTATGGCTTTCGCCACTTCTGTCAGTTTGTATGAAGGAATCTTCGGGACAAATAATTCGCCACCCCATGCATGTTCCATGGCGTAGAGGACCAATTCGACGCCTTCCTGAAGTGAAATATTGAATCGTGTCATCGCTGGATCCGTGATGGGGAGGAAACCATCTTTTCTTTTCTTTAGAAAAAATGGTATGACAGAGCCATTGGATCCCATCACATTACCATATCGCACGACAGAAAATTTAATGTCATGCTTGCCGCGGATATTATTTGCTGCAATAAATAACTTGTCGGAGGTAAGTTTTGTCGCTCCATACAAATTTATTGGAGCACAGGCCTTATCCGTAGACAGAGCTACAACACGTTGAACATTGGTTTTTAGTGAGGCACGGATCACATTTTCCGCACCACCGACATTTGTTTTGACACATTCATCGGGGTTGTACTCGGCGATATGAACGTGTTTCATGGCTGCAGCATGGATGACATAGTCAATCCCCTCAAATGCCCTTTCAAGGCGATGGTAATCGCGAACATCACCGATGAAATAGCGGATCGCTTTATATTGAGATGTCGGAAATTCCTGCGCCATCTCAAATTGCTTCTGTTCATCACGAGAGAAGATCACCAGTCTTCGGATATCGGGGTATTGGCTAAGGATATACCCGGTCAGGGCTTTGCCCAATGATCCTGTGCCGCCGGTTATAAGAATAGATTTGTCTGTCACTTGGATTTAATTCGGTGTAAATATAGAAATACAGCCTGTTTAACTCAATTTCTTTCGCTCAAAGGCGTCGATCATTGAATACTCACTGGCATTGAAGATCCCAACTCGTTGTGATGTTGCATATTCAGCGATTTCCCAATATCCTTTAAAAGACAAATAAAATTTGTGTATGATTTCATGCAACCTTCGCGGTCGATATATAAAATCCTGCATTTTCTGCGGCTTTGTCTCATTTTCATCATAAAAATGTTTTTGGTTTACCAGCGATTCGTTTTGTTCATTGACAGTGATTTCACTCAACCACGAATGGTCAGCCCCAACAAGGTAAATCTCCTTATAACCTATTAAGAGCATATTCATGATAGCTGGTATAAGGACATTATGAGGGCGAGGCATGCCTAGTTTTAATGAAAATAGAATCCTGGTTAAAAAAGTAAATCCTTCGACAGGGGTCAGATTAAAATAGACTGGGTACAGATTTGCATTTCGCGTGAGCAACTGTCTGAAATCGGCCGATTTTTTTGCGATAAAAGGGACCATCAGAAACATCTTATGTTGTGTGTTGGTGGCAAGGGCTTCAAATACATTTCGCCGAAGGGCTATGTATTGAGTTGATATTTCATGATCTGGATGAAAAAAAATAGGGGCCGCAAGGATGTAAAATTTGGGTTGAATCCGGTTGAAATATTCACTCACTACAAAACTATTGACACAAACCAAATCATATGACTGGACCAGTATTGAAAATTTATCCATTGATTCAGAAGCTGAAGGGCCATTCCCAATGATAATACATCGCTGGGGAGGTAAAGTCGTTTTGATTTGCAGAGCTCCGGACCACTTGGATAAAAGGAGGACCTTACCTATAGAAGCTAATGATCTGAATGTATCTGTAATTAGGCTCATGATGTTCTGAATGCAAAAACATTTAACTGGAGATCCATTCGCTCCTGCTGAAATGTATTTATAAATGGTACGTACATCTTCCGGGCAGGTAATATAAGATACCGAAAACCATTTTCGGATAAAATCGTAAGCAACAAATTCAATTGCTGAGGTTGTTCCGGAAAAGAATGATATTCAACGAATAATTTATCGACCATGTTAAGTTGATCTCTGCAATCCTCTAACACTTCAATCTCAGCTCCCTCGATATCCAGCTTTAATAAGGCTATTCTGCCCGACTCAGCGATCAATCTTTTGAGTCGGATGGTCTTTACATTCACCGTATTCACATTTGAATGGAGTGATCCTGCATCTGCTCCTTCACGACCAAATCGTAAAGTCTCATCATCACTGCTCCACACGGCATTATTGATCAACGTGGCATGAATTAGGTTACGCTCACAATTTTTTTTCAATATAGCGAAGGTATCCGGATCTGCTTCGATGGCTATGATCCTTGCTCCAGGGATGGTTTTGTGAAAATAAAGTACAGACATCCCAATATTGGCCCCACAATCAATGATGAGTGGGTTTTTTTCGGGGCTCTCAAATTTATAATGTTCTTTATACATTATTTCATTATACATGCCCGATAAAACCTCAATATCATTGTAATCAAAACTGGCATTTCTCCAACGGAATACCCCCTTCTTCCTTGATTTTACAGATGACAGTAACACAAGATGGATAAACCGGTAAAAGGACCAATTAAAAATATGCGCATTGGCCATCAATTTCAATCTCCGGGAAAGCTTCATTCATTTAAATTATGATGAGATGCTCAAAGATAACCGTAAGCTTGTAACCTTAGGGTGATTATACAAGTACTTGTATTCCAGCACAATTGAATTTCTTTGAGCCTGATGCTGAAGCCCATGGAGAATCTGCCCCGTAAAAATTGGTCAAAATCATTGGAAATAATTCAATTTTGTAAAGTCAACAAAATCAACCTCTATAAATTGAAACCTATTAGTATTGTAATCATTACTTATAATCGACCGGTTGATTTACTGGCGCTACTTCGCAACATAGCGAACCTCCATAATCTGGAAAGCTTGCTGGAAGAGGTCATTATTTTCAACAACAATTCAACTGTTGATTATGATGCTGTTAAAAAATTTATTCAGGAACATCCATTTGTTCCTTATCGTTATATTGAATCTGAAGTTAATCTTGGAGTTTCTGGTGGAAGAAATGCAGCCACAAGAAATGCTACCGCACCAATCTTGTTTTTAATTGATGATGACGTAGAATTTTTCGACCGGGATGTTCTTTCCAGAGTAGTTTCAGCCTTCGAAAACGATTCAGAACAACGACGAATTGGGGCTGTTTCATTTAAAGTCATATACTACGATACGAGGGAAATGCAGGTGAATGCATTTCCTCATAAACAGTTCAGAAAAAGGCGAGAAATGGAAGCATTTAATACGTACTACTATGCCGGATGTGCACATGCTTTGTTGAAGGATGTATTGGAGAAGGCCGGCTATTTAGAAGAAAGGTTTTTTTATGGAATGGAAGAATATGATCTGAGTTATAGATTGCTCGATTTGAATTATCGAATTGTATACAATAACAGCTTAGTCGTATTGCATAAAGAGTCCCCTTTGGGTCGCATAACAA
>JANMVA010000345.1:0-9322 GCA_031392195.1 Saprospiraceae bacterium
TTCAAGACAATCTTGGGAACACCCAATTTTCCAAGCTATACTTCTGGGCATTCTGCTTTTTCCGCAGCGGCAGCAACTGTATTGTCACACATATTTCCGGCAGAAGCATCCATCATCGAAGGCTGGTCTGATGAAGCTGCCGCATCTCGAAAGTATGGAGGTATACATTTTTCATTTGATACCGAAGGTGGAAAATTCCAGGGCATCAGTGTTGGGAATTACGCGCTGGATGTATTGCGCGTAGATGGTGGGGAATAATTAATTTTAATTTCTTAAATGTAGAGACGAAAAATATTATGTCTCTACATTTAAGAAATTAAAATTCTACTTGTCATGGGGTCTTTCTTTATCTGGTTGTCCTTCATGGTGCTTTTTCAAGCTGACGGAATCCAACAACCCAATCATTTTTCCTGGCTACCCGGAACATGGGAAATGAAATATAAAAATGGTAGCTCCAGGCTGGAGATTTGGAAAAAGAAAACGGATACCACCTTCTCAGGTACCGGTCTCAGGATTAATGGTGCAGACACAATTCTACTGGAATCCATTGAATTAGTATTCAAAGATGATACCTATTGGTACATCCCTACGGTTCCGGATCAGAATGATGCTCTACCAGTTCCTTTCAAACTTTCGTCATTCGGACAATTTCATGCCACATTTGAAAATGAGGAACATGATTTTCCACAACGGATTGTCTATATGCTCAAACCAATCAGTTTCAACCCTGTTATTGCTACTGCAGGGGACTCATTAATTGTCAGGGTGGAGTCGATGACAGGGGATGGTATAGATTTCATGTTCCTTCGCAGATAATACTTCCTTTTTGAGGAGTTATACTTTTTAGTGTGGACTAAGTGTCCCGTCTATATATTTGTGCCCTAGCATGAACATCCTCTCCATACCAGCATTTCTCTCAAGGTTAAAACCCGCTTTTGGGAGGCAAGTCGAGAAATCAATCAGTCAATGAGCTCAGTGAAGTCTAAAATAACCGCGGCCAGTCTCCTGGTCACAATGGGGATCGTTTTTGGTGATATTGGGACTTCCCCATTGTATGTGATGTCTGCGATCCTGGGCGATAATATGATCACCCGTGACTTGGTCTTAGGCGGCCTTTCTTGTATTTTCTGGACATTGACACTCCAGGCTACTATCAAATACATCATTTTGACACTGCGGGCGGATAATCATGGAGAAGGAGGCACTTTGTCATTGTATTCATTGATCAAGAGAACTGCTCCAAGATGGACCGTATTTGTTGCCATGATTGGTTGTGCAGCCCTTCTGGCCGATGGAATTATTACCCCTGCGATTTCATTGACCGCCTCTATAGAAGGTCTTAGGTCTATAAATGATAATGTCCCGGTGATTCCAATTGTTATCGTCCTGTTGATCGGCCTGTTCACATTCCAGCAATTTGGAACAGAAAAGATTGGTAAATTCTTCGGGCCCATCATGCTGGTCTGGTTTTCGATGCTCGCATTTTGGGGTTTGGTTTGGCTGACAAAAAACCTGGATGTATTGCAGGCAGTCAATCCGAGGTACGCCTATCATATCCTGACAACACATCCAAGCACATGGGCCATTGTGGGTGCTGTTTTTCTGTGTGTGACAGGAGCTGAGGCCATGTATTCAGATTTGGGTCATGTAGGGCGGACAAACATCCGGATATCCTGGATTTTTGTCAAAACTGCACTGTTGATCAATTATTTCGGACAAGGCGCCTGGGTATTGGCTACCCTAAATGGGCAGGATCTTGGGGATTATAATCCTTTCTTTGGCATGATGCCTCCATGGTTTGTCCCTGTTGCTGTAGTCATCGCTGTAATGGCATCCATCGTTGGAAGCCAATCACTGATCAGCGGCTCCTTTTCATTGATCAGTGAAGCTGTAAAGCTGGATACATGGTTTAGAGTTCAGATCCGCTATCCAAGTAAATACAGACAACAGATTTTTATCCCAATGATCAACCATATTCTTTTCATTGGCTCCTGCTTTATCGTACTCTATTTCCAGACCAGTGCCAATATGGAGGCTGTTTATGGTGTGGCGATCACGATTACCATGCTGACGACTACGATCCTCCTTGCGTTTTACCTGCGCAAAAAACTTCATTGGGACTGGATCCGGGTAGGGATCATTACGGCAGTATACTTAACAATCGAGGTATTGTTCCTTGCAGGAAATGCACACAAGCTGGCCCACGGGGCAGGTGTTACACTTTTGATCATGTTTATCTTCTTCATGGTCATGCTCATTCACTACCAGGCGAAACATGTTTTGCTGCGCAAGCGAAAATTCGTGGATGTGCATCAATATGAAGATATCATTACAGATGTCAGCAATGATAAAGAGATTCCAAAGTTTGCCACCAATATTGTCTACCTGACAAATTCTGTGTCAGTGCACAGGATGGAAAAACAGATCCTGAAATCTATCTATGAGAAACAACCCAAACGGGCGGATGCATATTGGTTGTTACACTTCAATGAAACAGAAGTTCCATTTCAGCAGGAATATGATTTCCATGAAATCGTCAAAGAAAAGATCTACAGGCTTGATTTCAACCTGGGTTATAAAGTAAAACCCAACGTCAGGGAGATGTTTGTGAGTGCGATTGCAGACCTCAACAAGAAAAATGTGATCAACCTGACAAACCAATACCAGAGTCTGAGAAAACATAATGTGCTTCCGGATTTCCTGTTCATCGTCATGCGCAATACATTCAACCTGGATTCTGACAGCCCGATCGTGGAAATTTTTCTTCTAAATGCTTATGGATTGCTGCAAAAAATCGAAGAACCACCTGAGCAATATCTCGGCATCGACAGAAATTCGCTGCTCGTGGAATATATCGCTCTCAGGTAATACTCTGAGTTGAACTATTGTGTATAAAGTGGGATCTTGGTTTCTTTTGCACCCAGTGATATCAGGTATTCCTTCACTTCAAGTGCTTCGTCTTCACCCTGGATGGCATGATGCAATAATGTAAAACCATGCGGACCCTTTGCATGAAGTGTATGAGGAAAATAATCAAGCATTGGTTTGACGATATCCATTCTTCCAAAAAAACAGGCCGTAAAAATATTTGTCTGCGAACCTTTTTCAACCAGATAGGTGACAAGCTCTCTATAACCTACATGCGTCGCAGCACCCAGCGCTGTTTCAAAGTCACCGTAGCCATGATCATGAGCAGCATTGAGCAGATTGGGTGTTTCCTCCAGCATGACTTTCACCCGTTCCATATCCCTGTGTGCAACTCCCACGAATTCCTGGACTAACTCTTTGGCCAGAGGCACTTTGGGGTCGAGGCTGATCTGGTTGATGAGCATGGGTGAAGCGATTGCGCTTATCCCTAATCCTTTGATGAAATGCGACCTTTTCATGATGATGAATTTAGATCATCAATTTAATTCATCGTGAGTCACCTGTTGCCGATATCCTCCCGGGCGCAGGTTATATTCGACCAGTTTCATTTATTTGAGGATGGATTTTATTTAAAATTGTTGCTTCCAGGAAGAATATGTTCTGTATCCGGAATTAATTAAATTTGAGAGCTGTAAATCCAGCCACTTTGAGATTCACTGTTTTGATACGTGCATATGAGATCATCCAAATGATTTGAATTATCGTATATAGGTAAAGTAAAACATAATCTCGGCCAACATGAAAGCTGCACCTAACACTATCGATCAGTCAATACCTCAAAAAGCACTCATTTTTATTCCCGATATCAGCGGATTTACAAAGTTTGTCACGGATACGGAAGTGAGCCATGCTCAGCATATTATCCAGGAGCTGCTTGAGTTACTGATTGATTCCAACAAGATTGGCCTTGAGCTCAGTGAAATTGAAGGGGATGCGATCCTCTTTTACAGGTTTGGAAAAGCGCCTAATGTTGGGGAGATGACGCAGCAGGTGAAAGAAATGTTTTCCAAATTTCATATGCACCTCAAAAAATATGAACGAAATCGCATCTGCAATTGTGGTGCATGTTGTACAGCGAGCAAGTTGGCCATTAAATTCATTGGCCACTATGGCGATATTTCTGTAAACCAAATACGTCAATACCAGAAATTATTTGGAAAGGAAGTCATTGTCGCTCACCGGTTATTGAAAAACGAAATTCCATCTGATGAATATTCACTGTTTACGGATGATCTGAGACAATCCTGCCCATCATGGGAATCGATTGATGAAGCTTCATGGGCTCCGGTTCTTTTTGATGAACAGGAATACGATAGCGGGAAAGTCAGGTTTTGTTATTTATCCCTGGAACCTTTATTTAATGAACTGAAAGAACCTGATCCCGTCGATTATAGCCTGGGTCAAAACACCTCACAGGTCATTGAATCAGAGATCCTGATAGATGCGCCAATGGAGACCGTATTCAATGTGATGGCTGATGTTCCATGGCGCGCTAAATGGTTACCGGGTGTGTTGGCTGAGTTTACAGATATCAACTCTATGTTGACACAATCAGGTCAGACACATAAATGCCTGGCAAATGGCCCCATTCTGATCAGTCATGATTATAGCATTACGGATCATACGATCACGTTTTCAGAAACGATGGCGGACAAAAAGTATAGCGTGGTATTTCGACTAAAAAAAGTGGAGGAGAAAAAGACACTTCTGCAGGTTACTGGGTTTATCCGGAAGAGTCTTTTCATTGGACTCATCTTTAAGCTTGTCATGAAACCAAAACTGATAAAGGTCTATAACCAGGCCTGGAATAACCTGAAAAACTATATTGACGACCTTAAAGAGAAGGGCATTGAACACCCATATAAAATTCAGTTGACTCCGGCCTTGGTTTCAGAAACAGCTCAATAATTAAGCCCTGATCTTATGCCACTGTAGAATGGCCTTCACGGGCTGAAGAGAAGTGATTATGATGTTGTGAGGTTCATCGACAGGAATTTCAATGTAATCACCTGCTGTTAGCCTGACAATGCGTGTATTGCCGTCAGTACCCGTGATCTTGCATTCACAACTTCCTTCAAGAACAATAAAACTTTCTACCAGATCATGATGGACTTCTTCTACAATAAATTCTTTTACCCAGGCCACAAAGAGATCCCGCTCAGGAGAAGTTTCCAGGGAATGAAGGAAAACACCCTCATAATCTTCGGGAGGCGTGATGTGTTGAACGCATGCTTGCCAGTCAAGCCAGTTAGCCTTTGAATCCAATAGGGGTAATGAATCTATATTAAATACCTGCCTTTTTTTCTCAGCATCGCGCAAGACTGATACCTTTTGCAGGATGCTTAGTTTTAACTCATCCGGTGGTGCAATTGCATGGGATTCAGCATACCTGATCAGGGCATTCTCAGACTCACGGAAATTAACATCATCCCCTGAAGATTCTTCATCTATCAAAGTTTTGAAAATATCATCCGGTATGTCAGCAGACTTTTTCAAGCGTTGCAAAGATTAAATTAAATTAAAGTAAGTCCTCAATTCTTTTAGGGCGGAACGGCTCCTGGTCTTTACGGTCCCTAATGGAATGCCATACCTATCGGCTATTTCCTGTTGTGAGTAACCTTCAAAGTACATTCGTTCTATCACATCGCGGCATCCGGGAGAGAGCTTCTCTACCAGTTGCTTCAATCCAATCGATTCGATGGTGGGTTGATTAACAATCAATTCTTTATTGGATATGTCCGCATCTGTGTATTCCTGCTTGTTGACTCTCTGCTTATAATAAGGAGAGCGGATAAAATCGATGGCCGTATGCCGGGCTATATTGATCAACCAGGTTGCAAACCTCCCCCGTTCCGGATCGAATTGCTTTATGTTCCTCCAGATTTTAACAAAGCAATCCTGCAATAGATTTTCGGCTTCCTTTTGATCTGATACGATTCGTAAAATAATGCCAAACAAAACGGCAGCATAAGCATCATAAAGAGCTTCGAAGGAGGATTCATCCCCGGATTGTTGCAATGCTACAACCAGATTGGCATAAGGATCAGGATACTTTTCAATCATTGATTGTACGGAGCGTGTGAGTTTGTTCTTAGTACCAAGGGCGGATTTATAATAGAAAATGACAAAAAAGGTTCATTGACACGATTTCCGGTCTATTGGAGAGTGTCAGGATGTAGCTTTTCTCCCTTCACTTCCACTAATTTTTCCATAGCATATTTCGCCTCAAAGATCAGTGTGCCATCTTCTCCCCATTTACGTACATACCCATCTTTCAGTCCGTGGTTAAATGTCACGACCATTTGGGTTGCACCGGATTCATAAAATATAGTATCGCCACCATGTATTTGACCCTGATCATGATATTGGACTTCTTTAATTTTGCCGCTCGGGTAGTAAAACGTGGATTTGCCTACCTGGATATCATTTTCAAAAAAGCGTTCTGATTTCAGTTTGCCATCGAGGTAATAATCTATCATCTTTCCTTCTTTCTTTCCATCAATAAGAGTGTGACGCTTGGAAACCTCTCCTGTGGCATAAACACTCACTACTTCTTCGGACTTCGGTCCTTTTTTACATGACAGGAATGCAAACGCAAAGAAGAGACTTGAAATGATCAGGATTCTATTCATTTGACTTAAGATTCATTTTAATTGAATTGTTGGTTTGGCCAAAATAAAAAGAGACCGCTCTATTGAAGCGGCCTCTTCTTAAAATTCGTAAAACCAATCTTATTTTTTCCATGGAAGAGCGTTCACTTTACGGCCAATTACGGTTCCGTAACGAACACCTTCTTCACAGTCCATTTTCCAATGCACACCAAGGAGAACCCTTGACCATGCATTTTCAACAGCCATTTCATATAAGCTACCAAATGTACGTGGAACTCCTTCGAACTCCGTACGATTCAGGTGGCAGTTGTCAGTCATTGCATAAGAATAACCGAATACACTTGCTAAGGCTTCTGCACCTGCACCACCCATGGTCGAGTGACCTGATGGATAAGCAGGGAACGGAGGCGTAAATCCGACATCACCCGTGATCGGGTTATCCAGATTTGCTTTGTAAGTAGGATCGATAAATTTCTTGATGTAAGTAACAGGACGCTCTACATTGTAGTAGTATTTTGAATTCCAGCAGCCAACAGCAGCATCATTTAATGCCATACCTGTTTTTGCATAAGCTTCAAGAGCTCTCTCCAGATCCACATTATCCTTCTCAATGATCTGATTGCCAATCGCCATCCAACGTGGGCCAGGGCTGAAAGTCAAGTTCAACAAGTCATCACTCCAGAACTCACCAATCCATTCAACCACATAATCGGTAGCTGCGTTTTTAGTGTATGTCTGGAGAGCCTGAGAATAATATTCAGAGTGCTCATTTTCGCTATAGTCCATGAAGTAAGCGGAAGGAGGAAGAGACAGTTTGTCAGCTTCTTTCAGCACAAATGCACGTGCTTTTCCGAAATAGGGACCCATTGGTTGTAGCGGACCTGGAGCATGAGGTTCCCAATCGCCGGGGCTATCATAATGATCCCAACAATCGTATGTCTCATTCGTATTAAAGTTTCCAAATGGATTTTTGTAAGCATTGTGGCCATATGTATCTGTAGTTGACCATTCCCAAACAGAAATACCTACGCTTTCGCCATATGCGACCGAACGATTGTAAACTTCAGTACCGGCTTCACCCTCATATTTTTGATTCAATTGGTTAACCAAAGCCTGCCAGTCATCGACAACGCTTGTAGGATATACCTGGTCGAAGAAGTTAGGCATCATAATCCTGTATACACCATGAACCACTGAAGGCCAGTGGTATTCTGCGCTGGCATCAGCATTCGGGATGTTTAGGCCATTGAATTGATTTTCGAGTGAATTGTAATCTGGCATGCCAGTAACGCACGCTTCATAGGCAGCAAGACCCATTAAGCCAAGTGATCGTGGAGCAGGACCAGGGCGGTAACCTCCAGCATAACGCTCTATTTCAAGAAACAGCTTATTCCACTCGAGAGACGCCTCGGCTGGATAGTCTGCAACAAGCTTCTGCTCAGCGATTGGATCTTCTTCTTTACAGCCGGAGATAAAAACAGAGGTGAGCAATGTAAGGGAGGTAAACAACAACAGGAGTTTACGATTATTCATAGGAATCAAAATTAGAGTGAAGGAATATTTATAATTTTATTGCGCCAAAGTTAAAATAAGCCTTTAGAAATAAGTCTCTAAACTTATTAAAATATCCTTAGAATTATACTATATCCACTGATTTTTAGCGAATTAAAGCCGTTTTGCCCTTGGGGGACTATGAAAGTACTGCTGATCGAAGATGAAGTCAAGGCGGTGAAAACGCTTGTCAAAGGCCTCAATGAATACCAGATAGATGTGGATTATGCCTATGATGGCACATCCGGCTGTAAAATGGCCCTGGAAAATGAATACGATGTCATCATATCTGATGTCATCGTTCCGGGAATAAATGGTGTAGACCTGACGCGTATTCTGAGGGTTAAAGGCATCAAAACGCCCGTTCTGCTTCTGACAGCACTCAGCTCAACAGACGATAAAGTCAGCGGCCTGGAAGTCGGAGCTGATGATTACCTGACCAAACCATACGAGTTTAAGGAGCTATTAGCCAGGATCAAGGCGTTATCCAGACGAGGAAAAGACGGACCTGCCCCAAGGATCGTACTCCAGTTTGGCGATACAGAAATGAACATTTCCACAAAGGAAGTCTTCCGGGAAGGAAAAAAAATAGAGCTCACTCCGAAAGAATTTGCGCTGATGGAGTATTTCATCCGGAATGAAGGCCGTGTGATCTCAAAAGCAGAGATGGCTGAAAAGGTATGGGATATCAACTTCGAGACCAGTTCGAATGTGGTGGAAGTATATGTCAATTATCTGCGCAATAAAATTGATAAGCCTTTTGAACGCAAGCTGATCCACACAGTATTCGGCGTTGGGTATATCCTGAAAAATGAATAAAATAAAATATTCAACATCCTGTGGACGAATGGTGTTAGAACGGAACAAAATTTCATCAATCATGAGATCAGCTCTTTTGTTTTTAATTCTCCTGATGATCGGGTGCAATAATCAAGGCACCACAACGACCGAGCAGGAAAATCAGGATACCATTACCATCGATGCCACTGACGATCCAAAGCAGGAAATTGATACAGTTGCCTCCGGTGTTGGAAAAGTGTATTCAAATGATAGGTTCAGGGATGTGAAGATCACGAAGACTGGTGAAAATACTTTCCAGGTCACAGGGAAAGGACAAATATTCGAAGCCAATTTCGGATGGGTCATCGAGGACGGCCATGATGAATTACAAACTGGCCATCATATGACTGATGCAGGAGCACCGGAGTGGGGCAATTTTACTTTCACTGTCA
>JANMVA010000395.1:0-1885 GCA_031392195.1 Saprospiraceae bacterium
GTACGTGCAATACAAATGCGCTGTTGTTGTCCCCCTGAAAGTGATAGCGCTGATTTACTCAGATTATCTTTTACTTCATCCCATATAGCAGCACTTCGCAAAGAGGTTTCAACCGCCTCATCTAACACTGATTTTCTATTGATCCCCTGAATACGTAAGCCGTAGATCACATTTTCATAGATCGATTTGGGAAAGGGGTTAGGTTTTTGAAAAACCATTCCAACATTTTTGCGCAGCTCCTCCACGTGAATCCGACGATCGTAGATATCCTTTTCATCAATCCGGATAGACCCTGTCATGCGGAAGCCCTCGATATAATCGTTCATCCGGTTGAGCAATCGCAGGAAGGTCGATTTGCCGCACCCGGAAGGGCCGATGAAAGCAGTGACGGAATTGGAATCCATAGCAATGCTCACATTTTTAATGACATGGTTAGTGTCATAATAGACGTTGACCTCTTCGGCCTTTATTTTATGCTGTGTAGTCACAGGTGCTAAGTTACCGGTTTGCATGAAGTCCTCAACAGGTTCAGGTGTGACGATTGTATTTACCATTTTACTTTTTTCTGCCATTTGTTACGTAGATAGATTGCAATCCCGTTGAGGATAAAGGTGAAGGCAAGTAATATGATGATCGCCGCTGTGGCATTGATGATAAATCCTTTCTGAGGCCTTGACAGCCAGTTGAAAATCTGGATGGGTAAAACTGAAAAATCATCCATTGGGGAGGTGGGGATAGTGGTAATATAGAGCAATGCTCCGATGACAATCAGCGGAGCAGTCTCACCAATTGCTCTTGATATGGCCAGGATTACTCCTGTGACGATACCGCCTGATGCTGCCGGCAATACCTGGTACAAAGTAGTCTGCCATTTTGTAGCCCCAAGTGCAAAAGAAGCTTCCCGTATCGTGCCTGGCACGGCCTTTAATGCCTCCCGTGTGGCCACAATGATGATCGGTAGTATGAGCAACGATAACGTCAGACTTCCTGCAAGCAAGCTTTGACCCAATCCGAAAAGTCGAACGAAAAGCTCGAGGGCGAGTAGGCCATAGATGATCGAAGGCACCCCGGCCAGGTTAGTAATATTGATCTCAATGATGGAAGCCAGCCTGTTTTTCTTTCCATATTCTTCAAGATAAACCCCGGATGCTACACCCAGCGGAATGGCAATCAATGAGGTGAGCACCATGATCCACATCGTGCCGAGTAACGGGATCAGGATACCTGCTTCTTCTGGTTTTCGTGAAGGAAGTGATGAGAAAAACTGCGGACTAATTCTGGCGATGCCTTCTTTCAATACAGTGAAGAGAAAAAATCCAAGGATGATGAGGCCAAATAATGTGCTGGCCAAACCGATGTACCGGAATGCAATGTCGAATATGCGGTTGCGCCTGCTGTGATTACTCATACTTCTCCAGGAATTTTTTCTTCACGTAAAAGCTGATGTTGTTCAGGATAAACGTGAGGATAAACAGCGCCATCCCTGCCGCGAATATGGTTTGGTACTCTAGTGATCCCTGCACCACATCGCCAAGACTGACCTGCACAATGTAGGTTGTGATCGTTTCTACCGGAACGAATGGATTAAGTGTTAGCCGTGGTTGTTGTCCTGCAGCAATGGCTACGATCATGGTTTCACCGACAGCTCTTGATATGGCCAATATGACTGAAACGATGATTCCTGAGGAAGCTGCAGGAATTAAGACTTTAAAGGAAGTTTGAAATCGCGTTGCTCCCAAGCCATAGGAAGCTTCACGTAAAGATTTCGGTACAGCATACAATGCATCTTCGCTCAGGGATGAGATCATCGGTATGATCATGATGCCCATTACGATGCCCGGGGACATCGCGTTGAAGCCGGCCATCTGCGGAAAGATCTGCTGCA
>JANMVA010000695.1:0-3734 GCA_031392195.1 Saprospiraceae bacterium
GTTTTTTGTTGTGGCTTTACCAGTTCCATTTGTACGACTCATTACTTTTTCAATTTGTTCGAGTGTTTTGCCGGATATGACTGATTTAGTTTTCTCCGTTATATCATTTTCGTCAGCGTATTTGTCCCGATGCTTTATCAGCAACCATGAATTTTCTGATTGTTTAGTACGAACTAATGCCCATTCCCCCTTCATTTTTTTTCCTTTCATCACAATCTTCACAGAACCTTCTTTCAGTTGCTTTAACAAATGCTTATCCTGGGCTTTCTTTCCCTCAATCTTTTCAAGTGGTTCATATGTTCCCTGGTCCCAAACGATAACAGTGCCTGCACCATAATTTCCTTCCGGAATGGTGCCTTCAAAATCCCTATAATTAAATGGGTGATCTTCCACCATCATCGCCAGGCGTTTGACAGCAGGATCTGTGGATGGACCTTTCGGTACGGCCCAGCTTTTCAGGACGCCTTCCATTTCCAACCTGAAGTCATAATGTAACCGGGAGGCAGCGTGTTTCTGAATGACAAAAACTAACTGGCCACCTTTTGAATTACCTCCTTCCGGTTCGGAAGTGATTTTGAAGTCTCTTTTCTCTCTGTACCGGATAAGGCTCATGATGCGCGTTTTTTAGCTGCGGGTTTTCCCAGACTTGCTTTCAACTGATCAAACAGATCATCTTTCTGCGTGTAGACCACTTCCATTTTCTTCTGTGGAATTTTCTTGCCAGTAGCTTTACTCTTGATAATTTTCATCAGTTCTTTCTTGTATTCATCTTCATATTGCGCCATATCAAATGGTGCTGAATATTGTTTGATCAGTTCCAGGGCCATCGTTAATTCCTTTGGAGAGATCTTCACGCCTGCCGGAACCTTGATTTCCGGAGCCCGGATTTCTTCTTCAAACCGGAGTTGCTGCAAAAGCAGATAATTTTCCTTTGGACGGATCAATGTAATATGTTCCTGGGATCGCATCACAAAACGACTGAGTCCCACTTTCTTTGTTTTTTCAAGCGCTTTTAATAAAAGCTGATATGCTTTCTCACCTCCCTTGCCCGGTTCAATAAAATATGGTGATTCAAAGTATATGCTGTCAACTTCTTGCTCATCAACAAAAGCTTCAATCTCTATCATCTTCGTTTTTTTCGGACTTGCTGCTTCGAAATCAGAAGGCTCCAGGATAACGTATTCATCTTTATGCAAAAACCCTTTCGCGATCTGCTCCCACGGAATCTCTTTGCCCGTTTTTTCACTTACGCGTTTATAATGGATACGGCTATGGGTTTTACTGTCAAGCATATCCAGTTCCAGCCGGCTATCCTGTATGGCGGAAAATAATTTGACCGGAATATTGACCAGACCGAAGCCTATTGAACCTGTCCAAATAGATCTCATGACTAAAGTTTTTTATATGACAATTACTCCATTCCACGAGGTGAAATAGAATTTCAATTTTAACAGGTTTATACTTATAAAGTTTACTAAATCAGATTCGCCAATTGATCGAGGAGAGAAACCTGACCCGGATTAATTTTTCTTCTGGCTTCATCCAAAAAAAACCACCGGACTGAGTCCAATTCCGGAAATGATGCCATCCTGCCTGACTTTGGGGGCCACTCCATTTCAAAAAAATTACTTTTAAAATTATCCGGATTGAAATCCTGTTCGACAGCCCAGGCATAAATAATTTTACCACTTTTTAATTTAACCGGAGATAATTCTTTCAATTCACTAGTAACCTTAAATCCTGTCTCTTCTTCTAGTTCCCTTCGCGCTGCGAGTTGCGGTTGTTCATCATCATTTAATTCACCTTTTGGGATGGACCATGCACCTTCATCCTTCTTTTCCCAAAACGGACCTCCAGGATGACCTAATAAGACTTCCAGAGTGGTATCCGGATTTCTGTAGAGAAGAATGCCTGCGCTTTTTTTCACCATGAAGTATATCGAAGCTAATCAGACCAAATTCGATCCCATAAAGACTGAAATGTTTCTTTATCCCATCCTGAAAACCTGCCACGCTGTACAACGAGCAGATTTTCTTTAGGCCTTTCCAGAAAATAATGGAACACAAATTTACCCGGTGTTTCCTGCCAGCCATTGATTTGTCCGAAACGAAGATCATTGAAGACCAGTGTGTTGTCCCATTTTTCAATTGTATAATATTCCTGTGAAAACCGGATGAGCTTGTGTAATGCTTCGTGATCAATTGCATCGGTGAGAAACAAATCATTCCGGTCGAAGTATCTGTACGTGATCGTATCATCATTTTCAAATACTGATCTGTAACCTACATGATATCCCTTGTCATCACCTGCCACAACATACCACAACATGTTTTGAAAAGGAGCAGGAGTAGAAAAATAACGCGTGTAAGGAATTTCCTGAAGACTTAAACTTTTCTTCACATCCTGATTGATAATCGTTTTATGGTAAATACTATACAGCAAGTATAGTATACCTAAGCCAAGTCCTGCCATCCAGACCAATTTTCGCTGGCGTTTATTATTTCTTTTAAAGATCAGCAAAGCGCAGGCAATACCTGGCCAAATCGAAAAAAGCGGATCGGCTATGTAGATAATATTAAAGCTGATACGATGATGACTAAAGGGTTCAAACCAACCCACTCCATAATTATTGAACGCATCGAACAGGATGTGAGCGAAGATGACACTTCCGAAAAAAAACAACCACCGGATGAAAGAAATATTATGTGGCCTGTGCCACCGTTCTGCGAGCAAGGCAAATACCGGAGTGATCAAAGCACAAAACAGAATGGAATGTGTAAATCCCCTATGGGCGAGAAGATTGGAGGCCGTGTCCATCCAGAATGCAGCCAGGAAATCAATATCCGGGACGCTCTGAGCAAGTGCTCCCCAGAGCATGGCCTTCCTTCCAAGCTTGTTACCGGCAAAAGCTTCGCCCATGCAGGCGCCCAAAGCAAGATGAGTGATGGAATCCATAATGATCAGTCGTCTTTGATTAAACTTATCTCAGCAATCAATTTACAATTAAGTTAACCTTTCCATGCTTACTTGGTTTATTGATGCAGCGGCTTAAAAGCATTACTTTCAGAAAACTTTTCTTAACGTCATTCAAGACCACCTATCAGTAGATTTTTTTTTATGAATTGGATTCTTATCGCCCAGATTATCTACCTCCTGTTCCTGGTTTTTATCTGCATGCGCATCATTTATGATACAAGGTCTACCACGAAAGCCGTGGCCTATTTATTACTGGCCATTTTCGTTCCGGTACTTGGCATTCTTTTTTACCTGGGATTCGGCACCAATAAGCGTAAGCGAAAAATGTTTGATCGAAAATCGATCAATGATGAAGAACTTTTGAAAAAGGTTAGAGAGAATCTGGTCAAGTATACAAGGGAGACACTTGTAGATGGAGGGGCACCCGTGGAGAGCAACAAGGAGTTAGTCAAGATGCTGTTAAAAGACAGTAAAAGTGCATTGACACCAAATAACTCGGTTGAATTACTGATCAATGGCGAGAATAAGTTTCCCTCAATTTTCAAAGCCATAGAAGAAGCTAAGCACCACATCCATATCCAATATTATATCTATGCAGATGATGAGATCGGGAAAAAAATGGAAGAGGCTTTGATCAAAAAAGCAAGTGAGGGGGTGATTGTTCGGTTTATATATGATGATTTTGGAAGCCGGTCTGTGCGCAAGAGGTTGGTACCTAACATGAAAAAGAATGGCATCAAAAGTTCACCATTTCATAG
>JANMVA010000468.1:0-2497 GCA_031392195.1 Saprospiraceae bacterium
GTTAGTCCATATTTTAATCGTAATGAGGCGATCATCAATCTTTTTATTTGGATAAAGAATGATTTGAAACATCCCGAATCAGAGATCACAAAAGAACAATTATGGGCTATTTGTTTCCCTGAAGAGAATTACGATGATGGAAGATTTCGAAAGCTACAAAGCGATCTTCTGAAATTAGTTGAAAGTTATTACGCTCAGGAAGCGTTCGAAACCAATCCCATACATAAAGCCAAGTACCTGTTGGAAACTATTCATGATAAAGGCCTTGAAAAGCTCCAATCCAGTGCTCTAAAGACAGCACAAAAACTGATCGATGATCAAAAGTTCAAGCCAGCATCTTTTTACTATTATCAATACGAAATCGAGCAAAGCATTTATGATTTGAATCGATTTATGGTTGAAAGAAACACAAAATCAAATATTGAAAGTATTGCGTTAAATCTTGACAGATTCTATCTCGCTGAGAAATTAAGATATTATTGCACAATACTAAATCATCAACATCTAGCTGATCTCAAGTATAAAATGTTATTTATTGATGAGATCATCGAGCATGTTGAAAAACATGATTATGATGATGTTCCTCCAATCATTATTTATTACCAGATTTTACTTACGTATAAAGAACCGGATGATAAAAATCACTACATCCAGTTAAAAAAGCTGATTGAAAAGTACATCACACTATTTCCAGAATCAGAGGCAAAAGAAATCATAGATGCTGCATTAAATTATAGTATTAAAAGGATGAATGCAGGTCAGGAGGAATACATACGCGAAGCATTCAATCTATATATTAAGTCTTTAGAAAGTGGTTTGTTGTTAGTTAAAGGCAACATTACACCATGGTCTTTTAAAAATATTGTAACTGCTGGGCTTCGATTGAATGAGTTTGATTGGGTGGAAGATTTTATCCATTCTAAAAGCTTGTTGCTCGATCCGCGTTATCGTGATAATGCAATCACATTTAACTTGGCTCAACTTTATTTCTATAAAAAGGATTATCCAAGTGTGATACGTCAGCTGAGTCAAGTTGAATATGAGGATATGACGTATAATTTAAACTCAAAAACACTGCTGATGGCGAGTTACTATGAGTTAGATGAGATTGAAGCATTGGGATCCTTATTAGATACTTTTCGCGTTTACCTAAGTCGTAATAAGGAACTGCCTGCTACCAGAAGGAAGCATTATCTTAATACCATAAGCATTGTACGGAAACTTTCGAAACTTGCACCCGGTAATGCCAAGGAAATTGAAAAACTTAAAACCGAAGTGAAGAATACACAAGGGGTCGTTAGTAAAAACTGGATCATGGAAAAGCTTGCCAAGCTGGTTGGTTAATATGTGGTTAATATAATTGCTTCTGTCTTCGGATAGGTCTCATTTTATACATTTGTACTTCTTTAAGTCTATATCCCATGCGTTTTCTCATTCCATTCTTACTCATTTTCACACTCATTGCCTGCAAAGGGAAACAAACGCCCGATCAGAAAGCTGTTGAAGATATGACCAAATCATACGAGTCAAGCCCTTCAGACAGCACAGCCAATGCACTGGTGCAAGCCATCAGCAAATATATTGAAGTCCACGGAGCAAAAGATTCCACTGCTGCCAGGTATATTCTCAAAGCCGCCAGGGTTTCTGCTGAGCACAATCAATTAGGTCAGGCTTTAGGCTATTATAAAATGTACATGGTACAGTTTCCGGAACGAACTGATCAGGCTGACAGGGTGACAGATGTAATCGGAATCATGGAAAAACTTCAAAAACCCGAACTCCGGCAGGTATTGTATAGATCCTTTGCCCAACGTTTTAAAGACGATCCCCGCGCTGCACAATATTCTAACCTCATCGATCGGAAGGATGTCACGCTTGATTCACTATTGAGGGAGTATGGCACGAGAATGTTTAATGATTCCATCTACAGGCTGAATGAAGATATGGCACATCTGTATGTTGATGCCACAGAGGCTGCAGTGATGGTTCAGCCCGATTTACCCGACGCACCTGAGTATTTGCATCGGGCTGCAGAAACTGCACGCACACTCAGAGATATTCCAAAAGCCATCACACTTTATGATTGGATCATCGAGCGCTACCCTACTCATCCGCGAGGATCCACAGCTTTATTTCTAAAAGCGTTCACCTTTGATAATGATCTCAAGGATTATGAAAATGCCCGGAAGTACTATGAAGAATTCCTGGCGAAATACCCCAAAAGTGAATTTGCAGAATCAGCACAATTCCTGATTGACAATCTGGGTAAATCAGATGAGGAGTTGAGGCAGATTATTGAGAAGAGGAAAGAGGAGAATGCGCAGTAGGATTTCCGTCATCCCTCCCGGATGACGAAATTTGATCATTCCTTTTTAGACTGCCTTGATCCCGATAGCTATCGGGATCAACTTCCCTTGGGGAAACTTCTCTTTAAAATGCAACTCAACATGCGTAGTTAAGCTATCCCGTTTCTAAAAATCGTTAAGCGAACGATGTA
>JANMVA010000568.1:0-4818 GCA_031392195.1 Saprospiraceae bacterium
AGGAGCCAGTGAATGGTGGCCATGCAAGGAGCATATGTATGATGAGGTGGATAGCATGCTGATCAGGATCACTACACCTCCATCCCTGACTGATGCATCAAATGGCCGTTTGCGAAAGATTGAATATCATCCTGACGGAAGACGGACCTGGCATTGGTTTGTATCCAACCCCATCAATAATTATGGAGTCAATGTCAACATCGCCAAATATGCCCATTGGACGGATACGATCCATGGAGAAAAAGGACCTATCGATCTTGATTTTTATGTGCTCGAAGACCACTATGAAACAGCACGCACCCATTTTGAAGATGTGTATAAAACGATACGCGCATTTGAGCATTGGTTTGGCCCTTATCCGTTTTATAATGATGGTTATAAGCTGATCGAAGTACCTTATCTCGGCATGGAGCACCAGAGCTCTGTCACTTATGGTAATCAATTTAAAAAAGGATACCTGGGACGCGATCTTTCCAAAACAGGATGGGGACTGAAATGGGATTTTATCATCGTCCACGAAACGGCACATGAATGGTGGGCCAACAGCATCACCTACAAGGATATCGAAGACATGTGGATACACGAATCATTTGCCAATTATGCAGAATCACTTTTCCTCGATTACCATTATGGAAGACAGGCCGCTAATGAATATGTGATAGGCACCAGGGCCAATATTGAAAACAGGTCGCCGATCATCGGATCACCTTATCATGATCCCGATTCGCGGGACATGTACTACAAAGGCGGCAACATGCTGCACACACTCAGGACATCATTAAATGACGATGTCTTATTCCGAAATGTATTGAGAGGAATGCAAAAAGATTTTTATCACCAGACTGTGACTTCGGCCGATGTTGAGCAATACATGTCGAAAGCCACAGGCAGAAACCTGGATCCATTTTTTGATCAGTACCACCGCGATATTCGTGTGCCCGTGTTCGAATATTTAATCAAGGGGAAAACACTTAGATACCGCTTCAACAATATTGTCGAAGGATTCCGATTGCCCGTACAGATATCCGTAAATGGCGGTGAGAAGATCTGGGTCACACCCGGTGCTAAATGGCTTGAACTGAAACAAGTCAGTCCGATCGAATCAGTGCAACTGGATCCCAACTATTATGTATTCACGAAACAGGTAACTAAAAAATAAAAAATGGGCCGGGATCCTTCGACCCCGTGACCCATCTGACGCGACAAACGTCAAATAAGGAAAAGACAACCCGTATCCACATCCGTTGCATACTTCATTTTATACACAGTGACACCAACCATTACACCTGCAGCATACATTGACCTGGTGACAGCCCTGTTTATGGAAGAAGCGGATCCCATTCGCGCTGAAAAGCAAATGGCGTACATGCGTTACCAGTTTGAATATTGCGGACTGGGTGCAACAAAGTGGTATCCGATGGCGAAAGAAATATTTCTGGAGCACGGAATGTATACAGGGAAAAACCTGAAGGCTTTCGTAGACGGCTGTTATGATCAGACATACCGGGAAGTGCTGTATGTTGGAATCGAGATGATGCAACGCATGTTGCCGCACCAGGATAAAAAATGGATCCGTGTGTTTGAAAAATGCATCACCACGCATTCATGGTGGGATACCGTTGACTGGTTGTCAAAATTGGTTGGAATTCATTTCAGGAAGTATCCGGAACTCCAACATGAAACGGCTTATCGTTGGATTGAATCCGATAACATGTGGTTGCAGCGCGCTGCGATCATTCACCAGTTATTTTACAGAGAACATACAGATGAGGATCTGCTCTTTGACCTGATCCGGATCAAGGCTGATGACAAAGAATTTTTTATTCGCAAGGCATGCGGCTGGGCACTGAGGCAACATACAAAAACGAATCCTGAAGCGGTTATTCGTTTTGTGGAAAGCACAAACCTGTCGAAGCTAACAGTGAAAGAAGCGCTGCGGCTTTTATAATTGTCTATTCGTATCTCAGCGATTCGATCGGGTCCAGTCGAGCTGCCTTCAGGGCCGGATAAAGTCCCGATGCAAGTCCAACGATCATGCAGGTCACAAATCCCAACAGGATCCATGCCCAGGGAATGATAAATTTTCCTCCCAGTAACAGGGCTACCCCATTTCCCATGGCAATACCGAGGACAATCCCCACGATGCCACCCATTTGACAGATCAAAACAGCCTCTGTCAAAAATTGACTCATGATATTTGCACGTGTAGCGCCAATCGCTTTGCTGATGCCTATTTCACGCGTACGTTCGGTCACAGAGACCAGCATAATATTCATCAGCCCGATCGCCGCACCGATGAGTGTAATAAAACCGATCCCGATCGTGGCAATCCGGATCGTGGCTGTATTTTCTTTGAGCATTTCCATCAGTCCATCACTTTGGAAAGTTTCAAAATCATTGTCCTGTGATGCGCGCAGCTTCCGGATATTGCGCATGATACCAGTTGCCATCGAAATAGCATCTTCCATGTCAGTTGCATTCGTAACTCCGACGGTGACCGTATAATCTTTATCAGCATAACCGTACAGGTAACGCTCGGCAACCAGTGGAATGAGAATGCGATTATCGGCTCCCTGATCCATCGATCCACCTTTGGAGGACAGTACGCCGATCACAGTGAACCGCTGGTTGTCTACACTTATTTCTTTATTGAGTGCTAAGGCCGGATTTTTCTTAAATAATTTATTGACGATATCCATGCCGATGATGGTGATCTGTGTACCGGCATCGAGCTCCACATTTGTAAAGTTTCGCCCAAGTTCAAGATCATATCCTCTGATGTCGAGGTAATTTTCGTCTACACCGAAAACGCGGACTGTTGGATTCGTTTTTTCATTGCCATATTTCAGCGTTGCATCCCAGGTGCCCAGGCCCGAAACAGATACGTTGGCAGCAGGATAATCAAACCTCTCTTTAAACTCAATTGCCTGCCTGAAATCGATCGGATCTGCTTCCTTCTCCTGTCGTCCGTCGCGGTTAGAATGAAGGCTGCTGTTTCCCGGTCGGATATCAAATGAGTTTGCACCCATGCGCGAAAAATTATCATTCATGGTAAAGAGCAATGCATCGATCGACGTGAGAATGCCCACCAATGCCATGATACCAAACGCGATGATCAACAATGTCAGGATGGCACGCAATGAATTCGCGCGCACGGATCTTACAGCCTGGGATAGATTTTCACTGAATTGCATGGAAAGCGATGTGCAGGATTTTTATAAAGATACTTGCATTCGGGCAAACGGTCCTGTGAAGCCTGATTAAATAGACACGGCATCAGGAGTGATCGACTAAGCCTGAAAAAAAGTGCTGATATTCTTAGCAACAGTGGCGTGAAGTTCTTTTGGGGCGGCAATCACCTGCCCGTTATTCATCATATCATTTCCACCGCTGAAATCTGTCACCCGGCCGCCAGCCTCTTCCACGAGGATAATGCCTCCGGCGATGTCCCAAGAATTGAGTGTGGTTTCATAGTAGGCATCAAAACGTCCACAAGCCACGTAAGCCAGGTCGATGGCCGCGGATCCAAGGCGGCGAATACCTCTCGCGTTTTTGAGAAAATAATCGAAGACGGATGTCAGCTGAGGCAATACATCTCTCGATGCGTACGGAAAGCCAGTCGCAACAACAGCGTCATTGACATCAGTCCGTTGCGATACATGGATCTGCTTGCCATTACACCACGCACCACCTCCCTTCCAGGCGTAAAAAGTTTCCCGATGTTCGACATCACTCACGATCCCGATGATCAATTTGTCTTCATGCAATAATCCGATCGAAACGGCATACACCGGAATTTGCTGGAGAAAATTAGTGGTGCCATCCAGTGGATCGATCACCCATGTGTATTCAGATGTCTGCTGCGTCACTGTACCCTCCTCCGTGATGTATCCTGCACCGGGTATGATCTTACTTAGTCCTTCAACGAGAATGCGTTCCGCTTCCTTATCTACATAGCTGACAAGACTGTTAGGTGATTTGGTTTCGATTTTATCCGCATCCACTTTTCCTGCCTGTGAACGAATGAATGAAGCCGCCTCTTCGGTGACTTTCAGAACCTGATCAATGATTAATGTGAAATCCATGTAGAGACAGTTTTTGCTAATGAAGTATTTCGTGAATGTAGGGATTTGAACATAGACCATAGACGATGGACCATCGAAACATGCACTCCATCGCTTCGATGTGCTTTGCATCACCTACTTCGACACGCGCATCCTTTACACCCATCTGCTCAGCACGACGCCTGTGTTTCTATGCTATTCACATCTGTGATGTGTGTTTGCTTCGAAAACCCCGGGGCATTTGAATAGGCAATATGCAATAGGCAATCCCGTGAATCCAAAATCGTCATTCGTCAATCGTCATTCGACATTGTTCGTACACATCTAGTGCGTATTGTCCTTGGTCATTTGTCGTTGGTCGTACACATCTAGTGAGTCCGTAAAATGTTCTTCCCGTTTCTCCATGTCAAATTTTTGTTGATTGTAAGAAACAGATTCTCCTTTCGGAATCGTCAGTGATTTCCAGTCACCCTCATTGGCCAACCTGGCGAGGTAGACAATTTGTCCTACATGATACGCATAATGAGCAAGCTGACGCATGATAGCCTCTTCTACAGGTTGACCCATATTCCGGATATACACCATTTTCGAAAGATCATCAGTTGTCAGTTGACGGAGGGCATTAAAAACACAATCCCATCCTTCACTCCATAGCAACATCATGTGCTCGCGTGAATCATTGCCTTCTACAAACTCACTGTCCCTGTCTCGCCATGGCTTCTCGCCATCACTTGTCAGAAAATCGGTCCACCTC
>JANMVA010000606.1:0-11178 GCA_031392195.1 Saprospiraceae bacterium
GTTAGTAAGTTAAAATTGAATACATCAGTAGGCACGTTGCATGCAACGTGCCTACGATAATTAATATAATACCTTCGCCCTCACCTCCGCCTTAGCCTTAGCCTTTTTTATGTCCCTCTCCATCATCACCGAAAAACTCAACACCCTCCTCAACCAATCTCCTGGTGGAGATAACCGTGTAGAAAGCAACTATACTGATATAAAGATTCCTTCCTTCAAAATCATTACACCACAAGGACACTCCAGCTTCTCTATCGAAAAAGGAAAGCTTCTTGGTGAATCACCCGGTCAGGAAGTCATGAATATCATCGATGCATTTTACAAATTCAGCAAACACACCCTGATCCGCGAGTGGAACCAATACAGGCCCGAAGGATCATATGCAATCGAACAAATAAAGTTTGACCTGGATATACCCACCACTCAAACATTAGTAGTATCGCATTTTGAAGAACAAAGCATCCAACCTGTCTATGAAATAATATACTGGTTCGAACCTGAGAGCCAAAGCATCAAGCTTGATTTTACTTTGCTCTCTGCCACTCTGGGAATAGCGGGTCCAATGAAAATCACTTATCGGAATATGATTTTCTTCTTGAACAACTTAGGTCCTGTGTCAAATAAGACTGTCAAAAAATTAATTAAAAAACTTCATGCAGAGATCATAAATGAAGCCGTGTTCTTTGCCATTTCATCAAATCATGCAAAGCTCGACCTGGTATTATTTAAAAAATTTATCAAAGAACACAAGCCTTCACTCATCCCTTCAGACGATATGGATCTGGATGAGTTTTTACCAGTATATGAAAGACCCTACACCACAAAAAGAAATGTCCCTGTGTGAGAACGAAATTAATTCCAATCGGTGCGCATGTTGTGCCAACATGCCGCCGATTGGTAAGCATTTCATTTAAGATTAACATCTGTAGGTACGTTGCATGCAACGTACCTACGAAAATTCTTTCTGCTTCAATATGACACTGTTGGGTTATCGACCGGAATTTTCTTAAATTAACATCTAATGAAACACACATCTTCCCGGCATGAGGTTAGGTTTATAGTATCCTTTTTGTTTAATATCACCTTCTTGTCTATCCTCTCCACCCAACCTCCCATCGAATGGCAAAAATCCCTCGGCGGTTCCGATCTCGATGAAGCCTACTCTGTCCAACAAACTTCTGACGGTGGCTACATTGCGGCAGGCAAAACAAAATCCATCGATGGTGATGTCACCTGCCATGCCGGTGGACAGGATGTATGGATAGTTAAGATGAATGCAGTGGGTGAAATAGATTGGCAACAATGCCTTCTTGATGTCAACTTCGAAGTAGGCTATTCGATTCAGCAAACGATCGATGAAGGCTACATTGTCAGCGGATCCACAGATGAATTTTCGTCCAATGATTTTTTGGTGGCAAAGCTTCTGCCCAATGGAGAAATCGCATGGGCTAAAGTTCATGGGGGTACGGGAAGTGAAAACATATATTCAATTCAACAAACACCGGATGGTGGATTCATTGCCGCAGGTGAATCAGATTCAAATGATGGAGATGTGAGCGGGAATAAAGGCTTGTTTGATATCTGGATCGTGAAACTCGACAGTGTCGGTGAAATACAATGGGAAAAATCCATCGGCGGTTCACAGGATGACAGGGCGAATGCAGTCCGTGTTGCTGAAGATGGCGGATACTTCATCGGCGGACAGACATTCTCAAGCGATGGTGATGTTACTGATCTCGCAGGTGTCAATGATTTCTGGATCATCAAACTTGATTCCGCTGGAAATATCGAATGGCAAAATACGTTGGGTGGTTCCTTGTTCGATGAAGCCATGACTATCGAACCCACTACTGATGGTGGTGTCATTGCTGCAGGATATAGTTACTCCAATGATAGTGATGTCACAGAAAATAAAGGCGCACAGGATGTATGGATCACAAAGCTTGATCGTGACGGTCAGCTAGAGTGGCAAAAATCATTTGGCGGTACTGTTGATGATATTGTTTTCGGTATTGCTCAGTCAGCGGATGGAAGTTTTATTGCTGCAGGCGGCACCAGCACACAGAATAACGGAGATATCACAGGCAATCACGGCAAGTGGGACTTCTGGCTTCTCAAATTAGATGATGCCGGCAACCTTATCTGGCAACAAACCTATGGTGGATCCAATTTTGATGTTGCGTATTCTATTGAGGAGACAGCAGATGAGGGTTATGTTGTTGCAGGTTATACGAATTCGACGGATGGTGATGTCAGCAATCCAAATGGTTCGAGGGATATGTGGATTGTTAAACTGGCATCTATAACGGGGCTTAGTAATTATAAATATGAAAATGCATTTCGAATATATCCGAATCCAACATCGGGTATCCTGAACATTGATATTTCGAGAGATGAATCATGGAATAACATTGAGATTTGTGATATTACAGGCAACATTGTTTATTCCACTTCTAAACTTGAAACAACACAAATTGATGTCAGCAATCTAACTACAGGAATTTATTTTATCCGGCTCAAAAATCAAAATGGTCGATTTATAAAAATATTTACGACGCGGTAATTGATTTCCCTTCCTGTTCCGTGTTCATTTTCTATTCCATCAACAGCTTTTTTACCTCTGCAAATGCAGGATGTGTAATGCCGGCTTTCTCCAACTCTTTTATATCCTCCAGGAAAATAATCTTCATCATTCGTCCATCTGTGTGATTCACATTTTTGAATTGGTTGTAGACATCCTTACCTGATTCGACTTTTCCCTGAAGTATAAGCGAATGGGCAAGGTTTGTATAGACCCAGGTTTTACTTGAATCCAGCTCAAGAGACCTGCGCGCGGATACTTCTGCCAGGACATAGTGACGATCGAAGAGAGCATACCAGGACAGATTGCCTGATTCCTGGGAGATCATTTGCCTGATTCGTTCCTGATGTTCTTCAGGTGCATTCTTAAACGCAAACTCAAGCTTTGAAATAAGTTGAATCTGGATGGAGCTTTTGCCAACATCTCCTTCAATTGCCTGGCGGGTATTGCTCAATGTCCTCACAGATACCATGGCTTCCTGGAAAACATTCATCTGACCGGAAAACAAAATCATGTAACTATTCATATTCTTCTGATACATGATCATTTCAGCAGTCGGTTCTACTATTCGTTGATCTGCCAGTCTTGCAAATCGGATCAATACACTATCTATGAGTGCAAGTGCTGCTTTTTTGTCTGCCGTTTCTAAATGCCGTGAGTAAACATTCAGCAAATTATTTGCAGCCATGGCAAAATTGGTCAGATGATTAGCAGGATTTTGATCTGCAAGTGACTTGTAAATGTCTACTGATTGTTGAAAATATTCTTCCGCCTTTACATCATCCTTTTTCATTTCTCCCCAAAGAGCCCCCAGCATATTGTATGTATTGCCTTTCAATGCAGTATTTAGTTCCTCTTCAGGATTCATCCTGCACACAACCTCTATTGTTTTTAAAAATGCATAATGTGCACTATCAGGCTGATGACGGCGATAATAAAACTGCCCGGTCTTATACCATGAATGGGCCAGGTGTTTCAAGGAGGTTGATTCATTCTCATAACCCGGTGCCTGTGCTATTTTTTTTGCACGATTGAAGTGATCCAATGCCTCATCGTCGCGTCCATAATCATCCAATAAAACCCCAATGCAATTCAGTAATTCCATGCTGAGTTCTCTGGTCTTTGGAGTTTCCTTTCTTTCTAGTTCTGCCAATGACTTCTGATAAAACCCGATTGCTCTTTCATTCTGTCCTTGTGCTTCCAGAAGTACAGCCAGCTTATGATACACAAGTGATTTTCCTAGAGCTTCCCGTTCCATATCAAAAGCATTTTCCAACATCTGGATTGATTCTTCATAACACTTTAGGATCTCTTCGTCAGTTGCATCATTTAATTCCTTCCCTTCGCAATAATTCAAATAATCACCAAATAATATATCCTTGGCAAGCGACCTTGTCACCTGCGGATTATTCTTGAGGATTACAAACATCCTGTCATAATATTCATATGCAGCTTTTGGCGAATCAAGCTTTTGGTGAAGGTTTGCAATAAATTTATTTGTGAAAAAATAGATGCTGAGCAATTGTGGATTCAATTCCAATGCATCCGTTGTTGTTCGTTCCAAAACAGAGTGATACAAACCCAGCGCTTCTTTCGGGCTATCAGATTTCATATATGCACTTCCCAGGTTAAACATAACCATCGTGGTAGCCAACCCATACTTTTCCGGATTTTCTTTCTCAAGCAACTGATAATAATTCAAAGCCTTCTTTGCCTCAACAATGGCTAATTCATAGTTTTCCTGATCCACGTAAATGGAAGCCAGGTCATTGCGGTTTGTAGCTTGAAATTCAGGATCCTTAATATGTGCTAATAATTCCGGCAATACCTGCAATAATGATTTAGACTGATCAAAAACAATGGCTGCTTCCTTGGCTTCCATCGCGGTTCCCACCATGGTCCAGTCATTGGCCGTATTGAAGAAATAATAATAACTAGCCATGGGACTCAAAGCGAGAACATTCAGCCGCGCCATCAATAAATTATCCTCATACTTTTCAGCAGTTTCATCCAATGTCTCCTCCAGTAATTCAATTCCCTCCAATGTTTTGTCCGGACTTTCAAGAGCCAGCGCAAATGCCTTTCTTCCACGATCGGATAATTCAGCATAAATAGTCGATGTCAGGTTCGAAATGATGTTTGGTTTATATGCATGATAGGATGCAACCAACTCATTCCATTCTTGCTGAAGCGCCCCTTCAAATTGACGATCTAATCCCAGTGTGGCGTTGCTATAAAAATTATCGACTGCAGTTTGAACTTGTAGCTTCCGTTGGCTCCATTCAGTTTCGTTCAGAACGTACGCTTTTACCAGTTCCTGATTCAGTGCTTTCGCTATAGGAATGTATTGAAGGTTACGGCGGTTGACCATCTTCAGTTCACCTTTCTTGGCCATTATCTTATCAACTCTAACAAGTTGCGCAGAATCCTGAAACTGGAATTCCCGTGTCAATTCTCCTTTACTATTTGTCTGGATAACCTGCCCATCAGAAAAATGAACTATAGATTTTCCTGCAGTCCGGGATTTTTCCCCGTCGTACAACACCTGCATTTTAAGCAGAACCTGCTGTGTATGCGTGATTGAAACCGGAAGTAGGAGTAGAAGGAGGAATGTTATTTTCATCTTCATGTTATTAATGTAATGTCTCAAGGTACAAAAATAGAGTGCCGTCAATCGTCAATGAAAACAACCGGTGACTTCGACAAGTTAACTAATTAAGTACTTGTTTCCTCTGACCAGACATTTCGAAAATGAGTATGCCCTCCTCTCTACGCTCAGCCACCTATGATTTCGTATTTCAGACTGAAATTTTTGTTTTCAATTTTTATCCAAAATCATTAATTTAGTTTTGAAAACAAACTTCATCGGAAATGAAATACAATCCCCGTATTCATCATAGGCGGTCTATGCGTTTGAGTGGATATGATTACTCGCAAGAAAGAATTTACTTTATTACAATTAATACAAGAAATAGAATCAATTTCTTTGGAGAAATCCGGAACGGAATAATGTGTTTAAATAACACCGGAACAATTGCACACAAATACTGGCTTGAAATTCCAGATCATTTCCCAAATGTTCGACTAGGAAACCATATAATCATGCCCGACCATATGCATGGAATTATCCGATTGTTTGACGAGTTGCATACAACTCGCGTCCAATCGGAAGTATTGGAAAATTTTAAGCCAGATGTAAGCGCGTTGCATGCAACGCGCCTACATCAAAACCATCATATGTCAAATATTTCCCCCAAAATAGGGTCTGTCAGTACAATCATTCGCTCCTATAAATCTGCTGTTTCTAAATCAGTTCATCAAATTGATCCAGTATTTGAATGGCAACCAAACTACTATGATCAGATTATACGAGGAAAGATTTCTTATGACAACATATCACACTACATAGCTATGAATCCATTAAATTGGAAGCAAAAATCATTATATTCTTTGTTGCTCAACACTGATGAATTTTAAAAATATTTCATGAATATCCACTCCATCGTCCGCATCATCAACCGCGACCTCGTACCGCAATTTGAAGAAAAACTCCGCGAACACCTGAAGGACAAAGACCACGAATGGCTCGTCGAACAAATCGTCCGCCTCACCCTGGATGCGCATTCACTGGAGGAAAATGATCGCAAACGGTTATTGGAAGCCAAAGAAAAGGACCGTGCTGAACGAAAAGCCCGTTTGCTAAACATCTGCCTCGACATGGAATGCCTGAATGCATTCCTGAATGCATATCAAAATGTCTCCCGCGAAAGTCTGATCAAGGATGGCTATTTATTAAACACTGCTCCCGAAAAAGGAAAAGAACTCATCGAGGAAAAACATCGCACAGCGAAAGGAAATGAACTGGTGCTCTATGCAAAAGACATGCTCTTCGGTTTTCTCTTCGGTGATGAAAGCACAAAAACAAACCTGCCTCGCCACGAAAGAGAAATGCTCACATTAGTTATCCCACGCTTTAAAGCAACATGCCTCGACTTCATGAAGGCCACCACGGAATACAACGCGCTAGGCACCTGGCAGGATCCTGACAGCGTATCCAATGACGCTCAGGCAGACAACACGATACTCGAAGTCGAATTTGGCGAAGTGAAAGGAGAACTGGTAGGCAAAGGAATCATCCTCGCCCTGTCACTGATCAATAATCTGGTAGTGAATGAGCAAATTCTTTACGGGAGGATGATCAATGTAGAACAGAGTACTTTAATCACATAAGTTAAGCTGCGGGATAGGATGAGCGTTGTATGCCCATTTAGGGGTTAGGGGCGGCGATGGTGAATGAGCAAATTCTTTACGGGAGGATGATCAATGTAGAACAGAGTACGTTGATAAGATAGACAAGCTAAAATGAAAAAATCTAAAATTATTCAAGTATACTCCCAAACCCCTCTCTCAACACCTCCTTCAGATAATCATCTTCCTCCTGCTCATAGATGTATTTGATCGTTTGTTGCAAACTGTTTTTAAATGCTTGATTGGTTTCATTTGTATGCTGTGCCATCAGGCCGGTGATCAGATAAAAACGCCGGTACTCCGGAATAGGACCATGGAGATAAAAATCTGATTTTAATAGACTCAATCCCTGTTGCTGCACCGTTGCATCCTGCTTGGATAAATACAATGCCAGTGCAGTAATATACTCTTCGAGATAATCAATCGGGATGTTTTTTGCCCTGTCTGATTTGAAAAATTCGAGGTTAATACCACTTCCCTTGCGCGCATACAAAGCAGCCTGTGCTGCATAAATGGCCGCAGAAGGACTGTTCTCAAATTTCTTTGCATATTGAATAGCCCCATCGAGGTCCGTTTTGGCAATTGCCATCAATGCATCATAGACCACCGGGTTTTTTGTGGTTGTCTCCAGCATTTTTTCAGCTAATAATTTTGCCTTCGGAGGATCTAGATCGATTAGTGCTTGCAATATATAATAACGCAAATCCAGATTAGTTTCCATTAGAGCAACCTGGTAGAGCCGCTCGTAATTTTCTTTTGATCCGAGATACTGTATGGCCAATGCACGAATGGTAACAGAAGAATCTTTCAGCATCGTTTCAATCGCCGGATCAGTGATCTCATTCATCACGCGAAATGCAGAAATACGATGACTGATCGACTTGGGATAAAGCAATCGCGGTAAATATTCTGTTTCAGGAATTTCCTGATTGACCACAGCTAACAAAATATCTCTTGGATCAAAAACGACCGCAACGGGTTCTTCATTTATATCAATCGTATAGGATTGTGATTTTTGATTCAGCCAGAATTTATTTAGAGTTTCTTTACCATTCACGTCATATGTTGCAATTTCAACAGGCAACCGAAAGTTTGGATGAAAACCCTGTTCGTCCTGCACTTGTGTGATGTTTACAATCAATTGATTGGCTGCTTCGTCATATCGTTGTTTGATATCCAATACCGGATGTCCTTTTTCAAAAAACCATTGATCAAAAAACCATTTCAGATCCGTACCAGCAATCTCTTCAAATGCCTGACGGAGATCATCGGCCTCGACAGATGAATAAGCATGTCGTTGCAGATATAACCGGAGGGATGCAAAAAATGCTTCATCACCCACTTCGTCGCGCAACATATGCAACACCAGCCCGCCTTTATTATAACTGTGTGCATCAAACATCGCCCCTTCATTCGAATAATGATAATGGATCAACGGATGTGCATCATAGGATGCTTGTTCAAAATAACTGCTCAACTCACCCATGCGCTGAACATCCGCTTTGTCGCGTCCATATTTATGCTCAGCCCACAGATATTCTGCATAATTTGCAAAGCCTTCATTCAGTGTGAGGTTTGCCCACGATTCCAGTGTGACGAGATCACCAAACCAGTGATGGAACAACTCATGCGAAACGATATAATCATTGGCACCTGGTTCGATCATATCATCTGAATAGAACTGGACAAACTCTCCGAATGTCACAGCGGTAGTATTTTCCATCGCACCGGAGACAAATTCCTTGACGACAACTTGTGCGTACTTCGGCCAGACAAAATCAACTCCCAGTATTTCTGAAAAGAAATCAATCATCTCAGGTGTATGTGCAAAAATGTCACGCGCGGACGGACCATAACCCGGATCTACGTAGTAATCTACAGGGCGACCACGCCAGGTATCCGATACCTTATCCCAAATACCCACAGCCACCATTGCTAAGTACGGTGCATGAGGAAGTTCAAGTTTCCAATGATCGCGTCGCATTCCATTGGGAAGTCTGGTGGATGAAACCAATGCACCATTCGACAATGTCATAAATGTATCTGCGACCGTCAGGAATATTTCCTGTGTGCCTCTCTCATTTGGTTGATCGATCGTGGGAAACCACTTACGATTTGATGATGTCTCGCCTTGGGTCCAGATCTGTCTTGGCAATCCGGGTACCGTATCCAACGGATCGATGAAGAACAATCCCTGGTCATTCGTAATGGCTGCCCCCTGGTCATTGTAATCAGGCCTGGGAGTTGCAACGTACTCAATAGCCACTGACAATTTCTCACGACGCGTCATCGGTTGCGGAAGTTGCAATACAATCTCATTACTGTCATATGTAAATTGCGAGAATGGTTTTGCATTCACCAGGATCTCCTTGATCGAAAAGCCGACCGCATCCAATCGCAATTCACTCTGAGGATAAAATAACGGAGTCAGGGTCAGCGTAGCCGTACCGATCACAGTGGAATTATTCCAGTCAAAAGAGAGATCCAGCATGGTGTGCAATAAGTCCCAGGTCCGGTCCTCAGCAGGATGATATTCAGGAGCACCTCCGATGACACCAACAGACTCATCCGCATAGATCTCCATGCTATCCAGGATAATGTGAACGCCCCCATCTCCTTCTGTCGTTGCCGGAGGTATTGTCTTTGGACTGCAGGATATCAGCAATCCCATGAATAGCAATGATGCGAAATAGTATTTTATCATATGTTTATCAAAAATGAATACGAAAGTAAACAGAGTATAAACGCTAACAGCATTGAATCTGCTTTCGTTGTCAGAAATGAGACGAAGTATCTCTTTTATTACTTTTTTCATTGCCAAAAAAGTAACCATGGTTCGACCTGCATGTACTCATCCTTGGGCTACAGCTCACCAACCAAAGGGCCTTTGCGACTCAAAAAACTCCCTCAGTCTTTTGTGCTTTTGTTTAAGACCGGGCATGCTTTCTCGCCTATCCGTTTTCCACTTGTCCGGCTTTTTTTCCCCGAAAAGAAAAAAAGCCGGCTTCAGTAACGGTCGGACAATTTTGAGCCGCAGTTTTTTCTTGTCGAAATGAAAACGAAAAACATCTGTTTGCACCTAGCTCCAATTATGCGCGGACTTAAGTATAAGATTTTTCGTTTCGAGAAGAAGAATATGTCCCTCAAAATTGTCCGAACACTCGGATGGCAATTTCAGTTTAAAAACAAGGTTCAATAGGTAATAGTTATCTGAAAAGAAATTGATTTGAAAAGCGAGTAAGCACGCAAGCATCCCCGGTGTAAAACAAATGCTGGACAGATTAAGTGAGTTTTTTGAGGGACTAGACTTTTTGGTTACTTTTTTGGCAATGAAAAAAGTAACATGATTAGTGAGCAAGTTGGTTTATGGTTACTTTTTTCCGGAAAAAAAGTAACAACGTTGGTTAGCAAGCCCGTTAGTTTAAAAAAGTATTGATTACTAAGAACAAATTATTTGAAATAAAAAAAGGCTCTAGCTGGTAACAGCTAAAGCCTTTATTTCAAATAAGGAAGTTTTCTTTAATCAATATCTGCCATGGATTCCTCGATGGCCTGTAAGGCGCGAGGCATCAGTGCAGATCTTGATTTTATTTTCAGTTCGATCTCCAACGCGAGCTCCGGATTGTCGAGGAAGAATTGTTTTGCAGCATCTCTTCCCTGTGCAATCTTGGTGCCTTCATAGCTATACCATGAGCCGCTTTTCTGGATCACATCTGCATCAGCTCCCATGTCAACGATCTCGCCAACTTTGGAAATGCCTTCTCCAAACATGATGTCGAATTCTGCAACACGGAATGGTGGTGCGAGCTTGTTCTTTACCACTTTCACTTTGACGTGGTTACCGACGATATTGCCATCGCGGTCTTTCAATGCAGAACCATTGCGGCGGATATCAAGTCGAAGTGAAGCGTAAAATTTCAGTGCATTTCCACCGGTGGTTGTTTCGGGATTGCCGAACATCACACCGATCTTCTCGCGAAGCTGGTTGATGAAGATGCAGCAGCATCCGGTACGTCCGATGGTACCTGTCAGTTTTCGCATGGCCTGTGACATAAGCCGTGCCTGTAAGCCCATCTTCGAATCGCCCATCTCGCCATCAATTTCAGCTTTTGGGACTAGTGCAGCGACAGAGTCGATCACGATGATGTCTACAGCGCCTGAACGGATCAGGTTCTCAGCAATTTCAAGTGCCTGCTCACCATTGTCCGGTTGAGAAATGAGGAGGTTTTCGGTATCGACGCCTAACGAATCGGCATATGCGCGATCGAAAGCGTGCTCGGCATCGATAAAGGCAGCGAGGCCGCCTTGCTTCTGACATTCAGCGATAGCATGAATGGCCAATGTAGTTG
>JANMVA010000616.1:0-1791 GCA_031392195.1 Saprospiraceae bacterium
GATAATGATCTAAGAGTTGATGTGGAAAGAGCGCTGGCTATTTTAGGCCTTCCAAATAAAGGTAAAGTCAGGGTGAGACAATTATGGCCGAATGGGTTTTTATTGCGTTGGAGCACTGCCGGTATTTATATTCCTCATGCTGCTGAAGGTCACATCGATAGAGGATTGATGTCTGTACAAAAACCTTTTACCATTGCACATGAAATGGCCCATGGATATGGAGTGACCGATGAAGGTGCCTGTAATTTTATAGCTTGGTTAGCATGCAGTCAATCAAAAGATGCGTGGATCCGTTATGGAGGCGCATTTACGTATTGGCGATATGCAGCAGCAGAGATGGAGCGTGAAAAAGTGGATGAAGTCATTCACACACTGGATCCAATAGTACTGCGGTCGTTAATTCTGGTCAGAGAAAATGACAAAAAGTATCCTGATATCATGCCTCAGGTGAGGGACGCTATCTATTCTTCTTATCTAAAGCAGCATGGGGTCAAAGGAGGTTTGCAGAGCTATAATTATGTGGTGAAAATGGTCTCCCAATATCTGAAAAAGGATATTCCAAACAATCCGAAATAATTGATACAGGGGCTAATTATTCACCTACCGATTCATTACGTATTAAAAATCCGATCAGGAAGTCATTCAGATTTTTAATAGCCAGATTGATATTCCAGTTTTCTTTATTTCGCTCTTCTACTTTATTCGAAATAGATCTTAAACTTAAGAATGGAAGGCTTTCCCGGAGGCTGATGTAAAAGAAAGCTGCTCCTTCCATGTTTTCAACCTGACCATGATTAGTGTTTTTTAATTCTTGAATAGACGCAACCAGGCCGTGTGAATGCATAGTTGTCATCCCTGAAGCAATCTGAGTGCTCAAATCATCAGATATGTGGTGGCATTTTAAAATTTTATTCTCGTAAGGAAAATCGTTTGGTTGAAACCATTCTAGTTCAAACGGATCGATGATCCTGCCATCCTTTTCCTGAGCGCCAAAATCAACTAATATTTCACTTTCGATGGCATAGACATTTCCGATTGCTAAACCCTGATCAAATGCACCTCCAATACCAGCCTGGATCCAGAAATCAGGGCGATGGTCCATGAGATAATCCATCAAGGTATAAGAGGTGTGCAGAATCCCTATACCTGAGATTAGAATATCAATATCATAATCGTTAAATCGATATTGGTGAGGAGAGTTTTTAGTTGTATTGCTATCAAGGAAATTAACCAAAGGTTCGATTTCCATTTTGGTAGCTGCAACAATGGCTATTTTCTTCACTTATAACGGTATTGAGAAACCGAGGCGCTGAGACTGCTTCCCAAACGGTTATGATATCTCCACCCGCCGCTTACAGCCATCGATTCCAGAAGATTCCACGAAATACCGGCATGGATGAGCGAAGGTTCTATACCTACACCTAATCTCAATCCAATACGTTCATGGATCTGGTAGTGGAGCCCTGCTTTGAAGCGAAGGTCATGTCTCCAGTCTTTCTCAGCCTCAAACGCAACACCGACTTTTTCGGATGGCTGATAAAGAATTCCAATGCGCGCCATTTGTGGCAGATCTATGACTGTGACATCACCTAAGGGATTGTAGATCCAGGCGGACATCGATAATTCTGTCATGAGCGGCGCATGAAACGAAATGGAAAAAGATGACGTATAGAGATCATCAAATTCTTCTGCTGAATTGCGGTTGAGATCAAATTGCACAGCAGCATTGAGCTTTTGAAAAAGTCTGCGGGCATAACTCAACGTGATCCGTTGTTCTGAGTAACCTTCGAT
>JANMVA010000667.1:0-3480 GCA_031392195.1 Saprospiraceae bacterium
ATGAAGCATCTGGATAGCGTGACTGTAATTGATGAAAAGACATCCCATTGGAAAGCAAAAATTCCTGGAGGTTTTGGGACCATTGACTGGAAAAGTGAAATAGTGCACGACGCCGTCAATGAGCGTATCGGCTGGCAATCACTCCCTGGATCTCAAATTGAAAATGCAGGGAATGTTCAGTTCCGCGATGCAGGCAATAATCAAACAGAATTATTTGCGGTCATTTCCTATGAAGCTCCTGGTGGGATCATAGGAGAGGGTGTCGGAAAATTATTGAATCCGTTATTTGAAAAAATGGTGAAGGCAGACATGGAGAGCTTCAAGGAGTATATGGAAACAGAAAGACTTACGGTCTGAACGTTTAATCAAACTTCATTGGATGTAGAAACAAATTTCGAGCTACATCCAATGAAATTTGTGATTGATTTTTATTTTGGAGGCAGAAGACTCTCGTCTGCATAGAATACTTCCCACATATGGCCATCCAGATCCTGAAATCCATGACTGTACATCCATCCATGATCCTGGGTATCATTCGGTGCTGATCCACCCGCTTCAATCGCTTTAGCAACCATGTCATCTACATCTTTCCGGCTATTCACAGAAAGTGCAAGTATTACTTCGTTCATTTTCATAGCATCTGAGATTGGTTTCTTCGTGAAGGATTGGAAAAATTTTTCCAGAAGTAACATTGCAAAGATGTTAGGGCCAATGATCATGCATGTTGCATTTTCATCAGTGAATTGGGGATTGAATGTGAAGCCGAGCTTCGTAAAAAATTCGATTGTCCTGTTCAGATCTTTGACCGGAAGGTTTACATAAATCTCTTTAACCATGATTATTTGTTTTTAGTTGTTGATGCAAACATAGGGTCAATATCTTGTAGGAATATGGTGCTATTTCGACATTGTGAGGGGCGGAAAGCGACAATAAGGAGCGAAGGCGGAGGCGGAGGCGAAGGAATAAAATTGTAGTGGCAGGGCTTGCCCCAGCCTAGGTAATAACAAAAGGCGCGGGCGAAGGAAAAAGGAAATTGGAAAATTGAAAATTAAAAGCGCGGTGACACCGGGATTGCATAAATGAAGAAACCGGGTAACGATCAGACAGCTTCCCTATAATAAATCTCAGTTGAAGGACGCCCGAAGCCGTCGATCACTTTAGAGTGGGACTTGCAGATATTGTCGATAGACTCAGTTACGTCCTGTGTGAAGCCGCATTTGGGGTAGGCACAGTATAGGCAGAAGCCTTCTTCAGGTTGGATTCTGTGCCACATTTTTTCCAGTTGAACAGTTGCACCGGCATTTCCTTGCTCCCAGAGAACGGCAACTATTTCACCGAAGACCCTGACTTTTTTTCCATTTTTCCGGGCTCTGGCCATGACACTAGACACAAAATTTTTGAACCTATCCTCATCAGGCCAGCCATTGACAAGGAGCTCGCGGGCACATTCTGATGCATCAAGGCTGATGTATTGATCGGTAGCTTTCAATCTTTGAGTATCGAAATCATGTGAGTCAAGCCTTGCATTAAGGCTTTGTAGATGTTCGGGAGTAGCTATGACAATGACACTTTCGCCTCTAATGAAGCCGTCCCCTACAAATCCTTCAAGCGTATTGAGGAAAATATTATCATTTTCGTAAAATTGGACCATATGGTCAGAGGGTGCAATTTCTCCCCAGAATACCTGGATATTGGATTGTTGCCACGGATAATGCTCGCCTTCGATAAGATTCATATTTTGAAAAAATGAATTAGAAAATGATCAACTTGGATGATCGGGCTTTGCAAAAATAATTCAACACCATTAAAAGATATTGGTTTACCCTTATCGGCGCTTTAACATTTCCCGGCTAATCTTATGCGAGGCTCCCCATATGACCCATAAAGTTTGCTCAGAATATGTTCCTCCAAAGTGGCCTCAACAAGTAAAAGATTATTATCTAAAATGTTAAAAGGAAAAGCAGCAGGAGAAAAAGCAAGATTGTCTATCCATGCAGTAAAATCTGTATTCAAAATTGCATCAGGTTTGGAGCGCATCCCATCTATCAGAGGTATACAGAATCATTTAAAATAATACGGAAACAAAAATCGGTTCAACCAGGGTTTTGATTTATTCATACACCGGTAGGTAAATATTAAAAGTGGCTCCGATGCCAGGTTCACCAACGGCATCGATGAGGCCGTTATGGTTTTGCATTATTTTTTTACAGATCGCCAGGCCAATACCTGTACCCTCATATTCTAGTTTGCCATGCAGACGTTGAAATAATTCAAATACTTTGGTTTCATACTGTGACTCAAATCCAATCCCATTATCTTTTATACTGATTTTCCAATATTTGGGTTGGATCAACGGGGCATCGGACTTTATGGAAGATGCCGGTACTTGCTCTGTGCGGATCCGAATATAGGGTGCCACATCGGGTTTGCTGTATTTCACAGCGTTACTGATGATGTTTGAAAATAGTTGATGGAACTGTAGTGGGATGATTTTCAGTGTTGGTAGCTCATCAGCCTCGATGCAGACATTCCGCTCTGTCAATACCTCGTTTAAATCTTTTTTTACATCCGACAATACATTGTTCAGATTGGTTTTGATCATGATCAAGTCTTCTGTATTCGTCCTGGAGTAAGATAGAAGCGATTCGATCAGGGTTTGCATCCTCGCCGCAGCATCAGTAATCCGGGCAAAATAATCCCTGGCACTTTCAGACAATTTTTCAATTTCCTTATCCAGTATACGACTCGTAAAAGCCTGGATCTTCCGGAGCGGTTCCTGCAAATCATGTGAGGCTATGTAACTAAAAGAAGCCAGCTCGGCATTCTGATTTTCAAGTTGTTTGTTCTTGTTCTGCAGCAGTAGATTTTTTTGCTGCATTATATCCTGGTAACCGGTGATGATCCGTTCATTGCTTTTCTTCTCTGCCAGGTCGGTGATGATCATACCCACGGTGGCTAATTGGGGCTGAAGCGTAGATAAAGAAACATAAACCGGTTTGATCTGATTATTGAAGTTGAGATTGATCTCACCTTTGCTGCTCCCCGTAAGGGCAGCCTTAAAGAGTTGTTCAAATTTTGCTTTGGAATCATGAGCGATATAATCAACGATGTACGTACCGATGATTTTCTCGTAAGGTTGTTCCAGAAATTTACAGAAATAGGTATTCGTATAAACGATGAGACCATCTTCTGCCAGGTTGAGTGCTCCCTCACCAAACCGTTCTACCAGGACGCGATAAGCATAATCACTACTGTGAAGTGTATAGACTTCTGGTTTCTCATTTTTAAAAATGGCAAAGGCATCTACTTCACCGGCCTTAATAGCTTCGATCAGACGTTCTGATTCTTCCAGGCGAGCCTCGAGTTCCGCTATTTTGGATACTAGATTATCTGCAGATCTTCCTTCCATTTCTTATTCAATAATGCCAAGCGCATTGATCACTTTTTCCGGATCCGCAAAATCGCCGATCAGGGTACGTT
>JANMVA010000671.1:0-5143 GCA_031392195.1 Saprospiraceae bacterium
GAATCATAAACCCACATGCCTTCAAAATGTGTGGGCTCACCCGGGATCTACCAGGTTAAAGGCACATGTCATTAAATGGAAGTGCAACCTTATGTCTTGAGGATGCAAGGGTAAAGCCTTCAACTACCCACCTAAGAGCACAGGATACCTTACCTTTGTACTTCTTACTGACACCAGTATACTTATGGCAATTTATATTACGGATGATTGTATCAACTGCGGCGCGTGTGAACCCGAATGCCCTAACAATGCCATCTATGAAGGTGGTATCAATTGGGCGATGAAGGATGGCACGACACTGACAGGGCCATATATTCTAGAAGATGGCACAGAGGTCGATGCGGCCTCCATGCAGGAGCCGGTTCAGGTTGACTATTATTATATCGTTCCTGATAAATGCACCGAGTGCAAAGGTTTTCATGATGAACCCCAGTGTGCAGCCGTATGTCCCGTGGATTGTTGTCTACCGGATCCTGATCGGGTTGAGTCCGACGATTTATTACTAGGAAGGAAAGCAAGGCTTCATTTATAGGCTGTGCCTCAAACCAAAATCAATTCCTCTGATATAATTATCACCGGATACAGACTCTAAGTGTGGTTCAATATCTAGAGGTGGTTCACTATTTCCTTCGAGATAAGGATTCAATCCATGTGACCATTGTGCATACACTTCTGTCTTGGGGCTGATCTTATAACCAATTCCTGCTGTCACGGATATCGTGTTTTTCAATACATCATAGGTATCGAAGGAATTTTCAACAGTGATTGCATTGCCTGTTGTAGGCACATTATCGATATCATTTGAAACGATCGGGTAAGTGCTGCGGGAAGTAGTACCAAAACCATAAGTAGCTCCGGCTTGTACAAAAAATCTGCGCGACAGATCATATTTAAGACCTGCACTCACCTGCCATTGATTGACTGTCTCAACAAACTGACTGATCACCTGGCCGGATGCTGTTTTCACAACTTCAATTGGCAAATAATTACCGATCCCTTCATAGGCAAGATCATTTCTCAGAATAGCAAATGATTCCTGTTCCTTATCGGCTGCAGCCTTACCGCCAAACAAAACTGCATCAGGAGAATGAATACTATAACCCAAATCCGCTGTGAGGCTCAGCCTGGGACTGACATTGATATCGAGTCCTGCACCACCATGCGCACCAAGTCCGACCTGAAATTCTTTCATCGCTCCAACAGTCAGATGTGGTGTCAATAGATTATTGGCTCGTTTAAACTTTGAACTCTTTCCGGGATGAACAGTACCTATCGCGAGTGTTTGCGTTTCAAGTTCACTGGCATCCAGGTAATCGATCTTCGGAAGGATGGATACATTTACCCTGCTATCATTGGAAGCAACAGCAGGTGTTTTTTCTACATTGTCGGGGTTCAATTTGTAATGATCAACTGTTGGTTGCCCAAACATGGCAGTACCAAGGTCCAAAACTTCAGCTTTTGTGTTTTGATTTTTGAGAGTAGCGATTACAGACAGGTCAATGTTATAATAAGAATCTTCGGAAACATAAGCATTCAATTCTGTTGCTGCTATTTTTTCAATCGTATTCTTCTCTGTAGTAGAATTTCTTGTTGTTGATGCAGGCGAGCTAACATCAGTTAATTCTCCATTCTCTGTTTGTTGGCCAGTTGTGCTCTGTTCGGTTATACTGGTTTGATTCCAATTAGGATCTTGCTGATTGTTGCGTGCCTCAGTAATAGCCGGAGATGATGATAAAATCTCCGGAGACTGGATGAGACTGAAGGCCGCAATGATCGAAGAAGTGAAGATTGCTGCAGCAGCCCACCAGAATAGCAGGAACCTTCGCGACTGTGAGGCCACGGGCATTTCCTTTTCGAGGATGGGCTTCATTTGTGCCCAGCCATTTTCTGGTGTCATTTTATAAGGATGTTGTTCTTGCATGATATTCGTTGACTAGTAAAGACTTTAATCGCTCGCGCGCATTTGAAAGGTGCCACTTGGAGGTGCCGGTGCTGATCTGCATCATTTGACCGATCTCTTCGTGTGAATAACCTTCGAGTGCAAACAACCGGAAAACAGCAGATGATCTTTCGGGAATTTTATCCAGCAGACTGATGAGGTCCTGGAATTCCAACGGATCACCGGGTGTATTTTGGTTTTGCTTTTCGGCAGGTAATTCAAATTGTATAAAACGTATATAGCTGTTTTCCTTTTTATAAAAATCGGCCAGGGTGTGATACACCAATCTGCGTATCCATCCTTCCAGTGAACCTTCACTGCGGAATGTGCCGATCTTCTGGAACACTTTTAAAAAACCATCATTCAAAATGATCAGCGCCTTATCCTCATCCTTTGTGTACTTCATACACATTGACATCATGGGGTGGAAATACCGTTTGTACAAAGCCTCCTGGCTCCGACGGTCATTCCGCACACATCCTGATATGAGTTCAGCTTCTGACAATCCTTGTTATTGATTGATGATGGCTATTTTTTCATTGATCTTGTCGACAAACTCATTGTAGACTGCCGGCATATTTGTTTCGTTTTGATCCAGCAGCCAATACCGCTGACCTTTTTGCGATAACACCTCCACATAAATACCACCCCAGTCACCACCATCCGGTACACCGATCACCGTTGCAGTTTCATCCCAAAGTTCATTGGGAATCTCATCGAGAAGATCAATGACTTGTTCCCGCTTTTCCTCTGAAAGTGCTGTAGATTCCTCAAAAGAATAAAATGTATCTCCGGGATACTGCTCACTTGTTTCTTCGATCAGGGAAAATTTATCAGCCCTGAATATTTCTACACATCCTTCACCTGCACACTCTCCGTAGAAGTGACCAAATACAATGTATTCGTCCCCAAATCCACACCCCCCTAATTCGTCTTCTTCCTGACAAGAAGAAGATGATAAGATCATGGTCAATCCAACCAGGTAAAATATCGATAGTATGTTTTTACACATGTAATTGTTCTTTAAAATTTTATCAGAATAATAATCCTGTCCTGAATTCAATTCTTCGATAGCTGACTTTATCTGTCAATCGGGTATTGCCCCAGAAATCCCAGCCATTCCAAATAAAGGTGGCATTCTGTAGTTTGTATTCAAGGCCTGCATAAAAATTGACATCACCTGCACCAAACCGAACTCCTAATTCAGGGCTGATGTGAATTCCGCCTTTTCCTTCGAGTGTGCCACTGATCTCATCCTTCAATGCAAACCCATAACCAAGTTTCAATGCATAGTATGGCGTGACCTTTTTTGGTAACAGGAATCCACGAACTTCTGCAAACACAGGAATGATGTTCCGTACTGCATTAAAATCGTGGGTTTCGATGCCCATACCAAATCCAACTCCGATCTTGCGGTTGAATCTATATCCCATCACATGATGAATACCGGCTCCACCAGAAAAAGATGGATTGATAAAACCGGATGAATTCTGATACCATCCTGTTTCCCGGAAACTGTATGCTTTTGGTCCACGTTCGCGTGGTTGAATATGAGCGGAATAAAAAGGTGTATCCTGCATCACATTCTTGATATCTTCTTTTGGAATGGAAATCACAGCCCCTGTGGCCAATTGAAATTCCATGCCACGAGCTAATTCCCACTTGAGGATCTTGCCTGATAATTTACTTCCGTCTTTCAGGTAAACCACATCGACAATCTGTTTCTCAGTTTCAATTTCTTTTTGACTGCATACCGAAGCCGGAATCAGCAAACCAAGTAAGAGAAGGAAATTTGTAAATCTGAATTTCATAACAGTAATAAAAACTTTATTAAAAATGAACTCCTGTAGCTGTCATCAATGCTTCATCGGGTGTCCTGATATCAATCGTACGACGCACACTGAATCCTGCTGAATCTAAATTGATACCTACATGACTGATCGGTGGAAATGTTTTAACGCACGCATAACACTCAACATCCGCCTGGAATCCACATTGATCATCCAGCCGCTCAACAAATAAATCAAGGTTTATGCGATGACCGGTTAAATCATCATTGGTTGGGTTAGGTGACAAGTCTTTCAAAAGATCATTTAAAATGTTTTCTACCACCACTTCATCCACTTCAGCTAGTCCATCTCTCAACTCCTTGCATGGAAGCTCGACACTATCTTTGCATCCAATCAGGAGCAAACCAGAAAATAATATTGAAAGAAGAATAAATTTCATGAAGTAAAAAAGGTTTGTCAAAAAAAATAGTTTTCTACCTGCTGCAATACAGGCAGAAAACCATAACATTCTCAACACTTAATTTCCTATGGAGATGACGCTCAATTGTTTCACGTCACTTCTGTTACTTGCATCAAACTGGTACAAACCATCTTTTCCTACCACCATCACATGATCACCCGGAGGTAATACGATCACATCATAGGCGAAAAATCCTGTAACGTGGTCCAGCAGGTTATTGCTGATCTTGAGATTATCAGCGACATCAAATATTTTCAATCCACTTGCTCCTTCACAGAGATAAAGTGTCTCATCCAGTACAGAAAGGCCATGAGGATTGCTCATGGGATATGACTGGACCAGCGAAGGGTTGGACAAGTCAGATACGTCTACAACATCGAGTTGATTGACAAAGCCAAGGCATTCTGTTCCATCTCTCAAAGTCACATACGCTGTGGTCCCTGATACAACTACCGGATCGCATGCTGTTGCATGAGCGAATGTCGATAAGTATGCAGGTGCTTCGGGATTTGTGATATCATAAATAATAAGCCCTGAATTTGAGCCGATGAAAAGACTTCCGGCCAATGGGAATAATGTTTCGATACCCCACTGAACAAAAACCTCATTTTTCAATACAGGCAATGATTGTTTCACATCGAAGACTTTGATCTCACTGCCATCGATGGTATAGAGATATTCATTGTCAATCGTAAATCGTGCCATGGAACCTCCAACGGCTACACTGCTGCTGACGGATGAGTTAGCATCGAATTCGCGTGTGCCCCCGGCCATATCAAATTCACCTGCGCCGGCGAACATGACATCACCTTCAAACCACATACCTCTTCCCCAGTTAAAATCATTGCAATCAATCGTACGTGTGATATTCGTCGGAACATACTCCACCAGGTATCCAAGTTCTTCATTCAGCGAATAAAAGCTCTGGAATACATCATTGACCCTGTTCAGTTC
>JANMVA010000692.1:0-3506 GCA_031392195.1 Saprospiraceae bacterium
ATTTTGCCCTTTCAGGGCAGCTTATAACGACATAAGAAATCTTTGGTTCTGTGGACTTTTTTTTAAGAACCCCGAAGGGGTGACATGTATTAGCCCCGGGTCGCAACCAGGGGTAAAGGACGCCAACACATCGCAAAGACGATGGGCCTTAGCCCATCGAAGCCACGCAGTGAAGATCACCTAGCCCCAGACCATCTTCTTCCACTATGATTATTTTGTGCAGCTATTGAAATATCTCTGATGCAGAATATCATTTTTGAAAATTGAAAAATCATCCCACCTACCATCTCATCTACCTGACGGCAAACGATTCACAAACCTTTCACTGGGATTATTTCAATTTTAAAAACATGGTTACCCATCATCCCGGTGTGGACTTGATCCACATGTATGTAGCTATCAGCCTTGTCAAGCCCTGGTCTGCTCTCGATAGGCAGGTATTCACATCCATCATGAATGTCACCAAAGGATGCAAGTGGCTGAAACCTGTCTTCGTGATATTAAAAGAAAACGAAGGCCGTGATTTTAGTTCTGCAAAGAAATGCCTCGAACAAATGGCAGGTGATACCATGCCGGATGATTACCTCCTCATCCGAAACAGAAGTTCGAGAGGACCGGGCATCAATAACTGGTACAAAGTCTACGTCGACCAATTCTGCAAATTCAGTAATTCCGGACTTGTGGGTAGTACGATCATTCTAACGGATCACTTTTCCAGAGGGAATAAAACAGAGGTAGCGCATATCCAGACATACGCTTACATGAGTCAGTGGAAGTTTTTTACGAAACTCATGGATGATTTCCCTGGTGAACATGCTACGAATCATCTTGAAGCCATATTACAGGGGGAAATCGGTTTAAGCCAGCGTTTTTTGTCAATGGGGTTGTCGATCAGTGCTTTGCATCACCCGGATCTCGAAATCAATTCATCCAACCAGCATGATGATCATGGGGAGTTGAAACAGAAGAAAGTGGATGACCAAAAAGTCCCCATCATTCATAAATGGAAGTATTCAAAAATGAAACACCTTTGGCAAAAGTTGACCGTCTATTCGGGGATCATCCCGGTCTGGTTTAAACGAAAAGAAAATTGGGTGTACTTTAACCGGTAATCCGGATCGCCAAATATGAGTCAAAGGAAACACCAAAAGAGTTCTTCACAAGTAACTGTGCTGCAGGCTGGTGTTTCTGCACGTTATTTTCAGCGGCTACTCGAATGTTTCCGGTATCGCGATCTCTTGCGCATGCTCAGCTATCGCGATTTGCGTGTGCGTTATGCGCAGACCTTTCTTGGGATTACATGGGCACTGATCAATCCGGTCATTGCGGTCCTTTTATTGTATTTCGTTTTTTCCATTGTTGCCAAAGTCGATACGAATGGTGTGCCACCACTTCTATTTACGATGGCAGGTCTTTGTTCGTGGACATATTTTACCCGGGTCATTAATGATGCAGGACATTCCATCGTTGGGGCACAGACACTGGTGAAGAAAGTTTATTTTCCGCGCCTCATCATTCCCTTATCCAAAGTGTTGAGTGGATTAGTGGATTATATCATTGTATTGATTTTGCTTTTCATTTTATTATTGGTTTACAAAATTCCTTTTCATACGCAGATGCTCATGATCTTTCCGTTTATCCTGCTGACTATTTTGGCTGGAACAGGATTTGGGGTGTGGGTGGCAGCGCTGAGTATTCGTTACCGTGATTTTGGACAGATCGTTCCGGTCATATTGCGCATCGGGATGTTCATTAGTCCCATCGCATATGGCGCATCGTTAGTTCCGGAAAAATTTCGATGGATCTATAACCTGAATCCACTCACCGGCATTATTGAAGGTTTCCGGTGGGCACTTTTTAATACACCCCTTGATCCGGTATCTGTATGGGTATCATTGATCATGGTGGTGATGGTGTTGCTGAGTGGGATCTGGTATTTCTTTCGACTCGATCAGTTTATAGCCGACATCATCTGACGCATGAGTAACGAAGCCATCCTGATCGAAGATGTATCAAAGACCTATGAGCGCGGCCGAAGCCGACGACGTGATCTCCGCAGCTCATTGGCTACCTGGTGGGATGACATCAACCGAAAGAAAGAAAAATTTAATGCACTCGATTCGATCAATCTTCGCGTTGAACAAGGCGAAACTCTTGGTATCGTCGGTGCGAATGGCGCAGGCAAGTCTACACTACTCAAATTAATTTCCCGCATCACCTATCCATCGAAGGGAATGATTACAATTCGCGGCACTCTCTCATCGATGCTGGAAGTCGGTACAGGATTTCATCCTGAACTGACAGGCCGCGAAAACATTTTTCTCAATGGTGCCATCCTCGGCATGACGCGCGATGAAGTCAATCAGAAACTGGATAGTATCATCGATTTCTCAGGTGTCGAATCTTCACTGGATACACCGATCAAACATTATTCATCGGGGATGTATGTCAGGCTTGCTTTTTCGGTTGCAGCACACCTGGAGCCTGATATTTTGTTGATCGATGAAGTGATGTCTGTGGGGGACCAGCAGTTCCGGGAAAAAAGTCTGAACAAGATTTTAGAGATCACCAGGCAAGGCAGGACAATACTGATGGTCAGCCACCAGATGGAATATCTTAAGTTATTATGTACGAGGGGTATTTATTTGAAAGAAGGCAAGGTGGAGCATCAGGGAGCTATCAGTGATGTGATCAACTATTACATCGATGACATTAAATCCAGCAAGAATTTTTCGGAAGTAGATACATCATCCAGGAAAGGTTCAGGTAAGATCAGGGTCAACAATCTGCAATTGCTCAATGAGCAAGACCAGGTCCTTCCGGTCGTCTCTGCAGGACAGAGCCTGAAAGTACAGATAGAACTTATTTCAGCAGAGGAACAAAAGGATGTTGAGGTACAACTTGAGTTTATGGATCTCTATGGCCACCGTTGGCTTGTCAGCAGAAATTCAATCAATGGAGATCCGTTATCTATTCCGAAGGGAAATACGATCCTCAATTGCATCTTCCCGAGATTTCCATTGAATAGAAATATTTATTACCTCAACATTGCAGTGTATGCACAAAATCAATTGTGCGACGAAATTTTGAATGCGCACTCAGTGGAAGTTGACAAAGGGGATTTTTATTTAACAGGAAAATTACCTGCCGGCGGCGTGCTGTCTGATTATGTATGGCGTACATAAAGCGTAGGTTAACCTACGCATTATGTTAAGCGTAGGTTGACCTACGTTTGAGTGTCAGCAAAGCTGCGCTTTGCAAGGTGACATGTGCAAAGCGCAGCTTTGCAGACACCAGATAGTAGGTAAACCTACGCTCAACACAACATAAACCTACGCTCAACGTATTTTTTTATAAATCCTCCCCATCAAATACCTACCGGAACTTATCATTGAAATTTTGAAAAGATCAGGGGATAGTAAAAAATTTCTTAAAATATTTTTCGAAAAAACCAGCCTCCCCCTCATCCCACTCCTGGCATTCCGCTCATGAATAATCTTCAGCCA
>JANMVA010000001.1:0-9039 GCA_031392195.1 Saprospiraceae bacterium
CCCGTGCCGTCAGCGACGCCGTGCCGGTGCCGGTGATCGCCAGCGGCGGTGTCGGCACATTGCAACATCTGGCCGACGGCATCCGCATCGGAGGCGCAGATGCGGTGCTGGCCGCCAGCATCTTTCACTACGGTGAATTCTCGGTCGGCCAGGCCAAAGCGTTGATGGCCGCACAGGGTATCGAGGTGCGACTTTGAAGGCCCGGCCCAAGCCCAAGCCCAAACCCCAGGCCCATGGCCGCGACCCCAAATCCACCCGCTGCCCCAACGGCAGGGCTTCACTTTACAAGGGAATTGATGAAACGTCTTGAAATTAAAGGCATCAATTTCGCAGAGCTCACATTACATGTTGGACTGGGGACTTTCCGCAGCATTGATGTCGAGGATCTTTCCAAGCACAAAATGGATGCAGAATATTTCCGTATTACAGAAGAAGCGACTGAAATCGTCAATTCATCCAAACGTGCCGGAGGCAAAGTGTGTGTAGTTGGTACTACTTCAATGCGGGCTATTGAATCTGCGGTTTCTGCTTCGGGCCTTCTCAAGCCTGCTGAGGGATGGACCAACAAATTCATTTTTCCTCCTTATGACTTCAGTTTGCCGGATGCCATGGTGACCAATTTTCATATTCCAAAATCCAGCCTACTGATCATGGTATGCGCTTTTGGTGGGTATGAGTTGATCATGGATGCCTATAAAAAAGCGATGAAGGATAAGTATCGCTTTTATACGTATGGAGATGCCATGCTGATATTGTAAAGACTGTAGCGCTCCGCATTTCTTGGTTTTTTTTAATATATAAGCTTATGATCCGCAAGACCATAGCTTATGGTTTTAAATCAAAAAAAAATTCAAATTTCTTGCACACATCAGCAGATTTTATACATTTGCACGCAATTCACCCGTGGAACTGAATCTGGAAGAAGGGTGTTTGACTCTTTATTCGATCATTTTTTTTATTCATTTAATTCTCCCAATTACATGTATTGGACTCTTGAACTTGCTCATCACCTTGAAGAAGCACCCTGGCCGGCTACACGCGATGAATTGATTGATTATGCCATACGGTCCGGTGCACCTCTTGAAGTGATTGAAAACCTCCAGGAAATGGAAGACGAAGGCGAACTCTTCGAAAGCATTGAAGATATCTGGCCGGATTATCCGAGGAAGGATGACTTTCTCTTTAATGAAGATGAATACTAATCGCCTGAGATAATAAGCGATACGCTGCAACAAGAAAAGCCTCATGTGATGAATCATATGAGGCTTTTCCTTTTGAGCTTAAAATCCTTTACGTTTGCACTGACGACATGACACAATCACCTCGGAAAATTACAATCGCGATCGATGGTTATTCATCGTGTGGAAAAAGCACTCTTGCACGGGCTTTAGCAAAGCGCCTCAATTATCTGCACATCGATTCTGGTGCTATGTACAGAGCAGTCACACTTTATTTTCTGCGCCACAAAGTGGATGTGCACAATGAATTACAGGTAAAAAATGCCTTGCAGGAAATTTCAATCCACCTGGGATTTGAAGACAATCAACAGGTAACGTGGTTAAACCAGGAAAACGTAGACGAAGCTATCCGCGATCCGGATGTCAACCAATTCGTCAGCAATGTATCCACGCTATCAAGTGTCAGGAAAGAAATGGTCTCCCAGCAACGGAGAATGGGAAAAGATAAAGGTCTTGTCATGGATGGTAGGGATATTGGAACAGTTGTATTTCCTCATGCCGAACTAAAACTTTTCCTGACAGCAGATATTGAAGTAAGGGTTGAACGAAGATGGCAGGAACTCCAATCAAAAGGGATCAATGCAGGAAAAGAAGAAGTGAGAGCAAACCTGATCCTTCGTGATCACATTGACTCAACGAGGATAGACTCGCCATTGAGATGCGCACAGGATGCAACTGTCATAGACACTAGCTTTCTGACACCCAAAGAACAACTCCAGATTGCATATGATCTGGCCAGGTCCAAAATGTCGATTCCAATTATTGACTAAACTGGGTTAATTCTGTTTCATTGAATCCGGATGAAACAATCCTTCTTAATCCATCCCTCATCCAAATTGACGAGGTTTACTTTGTACCATCCTGACAATTCATCGATGATGGCAATCTTCTCTCCCGGATATAGTGATCTTGTCAAAGGACTTTCTGGTGAAGGAGCCTCGCGAAAATCACATTCCGAAAAAATAATGGCCTCATCCTTTCTATAGATCTGGCTGTACGACGCCACTGCAAGAAGCATACTCAAAACACCTACGCCAAATAACCAGCGATAATTAACTTTTTTCATATTTGTTATAATAACGCGAATACCTGCTAACCAGCAGAAAGTACCGGTCATTAAAAATATCACTCCGACAAATGCCCAATATCCTGGCCTTAATAAAGCCAGGAAAATTCTGATGTAATCTTTAAGAAAAAATGAATTGACCGGAATGGCTGCATTTTTTATCTGGCCTCTCACGAGACCAATGGCATTTTGAAATTCTTCATCGTCAGGCCTAAATCGTATTGCACGTTCATAATGCAGAATGGCATTTGGTACATTGCCTTTCATGGCTTCAGCATTGCCAATGTTATAAAATAAATCAGGATCAGAATTACCTTCCTCCAGCAAGCCATACCATATCCGCAGTGCCTCATTGTAATTCTCATTGTTGTATTCCTGTGTTGCCTGCGCATTTAATGATTGAACAGATTGAGCTGAGAGGCCAGCGCTGATGACAGGAATAGAAAAGAAAATGAATAAAAAAGGAGCGATAGGTTTCATTGGACCACATCTGCTTTTTGAGGTTTTTCATCTATCCTCCACTGAAAGCCTTCCAATCGCATCGTGTTATGATTGGCTTCATGCATCGGCAACAAGGTTGAAGAATTGTCACCATAATATTTGAGCAAATGGATCTCGCCCTCATCGAATGTGAAAAACATTTTACTGCATATCGTTTTATTCACTCCAATAAATGCAGATTGGTCATCACGTGTATAATACACGGATTCTGCATTCCCGGTGACGATCATTTCTTTGATCGCACTGCTGTCAAAATTGGCCACAATATGCTTTCCCTTGATTTGATCATAGTAAGTACCTAATATTTCAGAGATAATAATGGCTCTTCGCCGCAGGACAATATCGCGGAGATGCCTGTTTTCAAGTGCCATGACAATTGTGTCACCGCTAAACTGCGTTGTATCCGACCATAAGACCGGATCATCATAAAAAGTGAATGTACTATCGTGACCATGAAACACAAGTGAGTCGGAAATTCCCTGCATATCTGATTTGTACAACCGCACATGATGATACGCCTTCATCATGCGCAATGTATCATTTGTGAGACTGTCGATGATCGTCCACATATTGAGCGTATCGGCCCTAATGAATAAAGTATCGCCATCAATAATCGTAAAAAAATAAGATTTGCCATGCGCAAGCAAATATTCTGTTTTCTTCGAATAATCAATATTTCCTGCCCGAATCCCAAAATTCTGAACCGTGTCGCGGATTTCAACATTCCCTGTTAAAGTTGCCAAACCTGTACCCTGATCATAACTCGATTGATCTGTTTTGATATGCACTGGTCCATCTAACATTTTGGTTGCACCTTTGGTAGTTAACAGATCTGTCCTTTCGTTGTAGAAAATTTCAGGACTGATGACAAAACTATTGCTGTCTCTATATACGGCGGGATCTCCTGTGATCCATGTTTCACCTGTTTTTTCCAGATATCGTAAGCGATCACTTTCTATCCTCCGGTCATTCTCAATGACCAGCACATTGCCTGACATGGTAACTTCAGCTGCTTTGGAATCATACCTGATCGTATCTGCTGTCGCGGTCTTATCACCGCCAGCATATTGCGCTCTCTTATTAAACTCTGCAACCTCTGTTTCAAGATCGTAAAAACCACCTTCGCAATATATTTTTGCATTAGGGGTATAGATATTTGTTGGGCCAGTAAAAACGACTAAAGACTGATTGGCTAAATATCGAAGGGAATCAGCCGCCATGCTAAATTTTGGATGAAGTACTACTACCTCGTCTTTAAATAAAACTTCTTCATTTCGAGCATAATATATTCCACTTTTCGAAGTAACCTGCAATCCCCTATCGATGAGTGTTCCACCCTGATGATACTCACCATATCGTTTGCCGAGATTATAAGATAGCCCGTTTGTCCAAAGTTGTTTTGTCCCTTGTTCTAATACAACTTCTCCATTCAGGTCTGCGATATCCGTTTCTCTGGAATAAAAAAGTGAGTCGGTAAACACCTTCAATGAATCACCTTGCTGAATCACGACATCCTTATAAGCGAAGACACGCGTATCTGCGTAAATGACTGCTGAATCGGCATAGATAAACGTACTGTCTATTCGCAGTTGCAATTCCTGTGAAATCCATTTGACAGATTCAATGCCCTCGCGGTTTTCTATAAGTTTTCCAAAATGATCGATCAGGATGACATCCTTCTGAGATGTGTCTTTCAACTCCGATCTTACCTGCCCAAAACTTAAACCGGACAAGAGCATAAAAGCCAATGCCATAGCAATCTTCCATTCATTTGAATATCTGGCTCGATTGAAAATCATGCAGACTAAACGTTGTGTTGCTTATCACTGTTGCAGACAAGGCCGGCCAATTCTTCACCCACTAAACTGGCCAGTGCAATGCCCATACCTGAACATCTCACACCCACCAATACATTATCAGAAACAGCCTTCACGATTGGCCATTTTTCAGGGCCTACCGCGATGATACCACTCCATTGATATTCAATGCGGGTTTGATTCTCACTGACCAGGTGATCAAATAAAAACTTTTTCAGTGCATCGGTAATGATTGGGTTTGCGCCGAATTCTGCTGTATCCTCCGTGTGAAAATCCTGATTCCTGGCGCCTCCCAGGAGGATTCGGTTACCTATGTTTCTAAAATAATAGTATCCTTCATTGTAATGAAAACATCCTTTCCAACCCAAGCTTTCGATGGGTGATGTGACCATTACGTGATTTCGGGCAGCATGCATGTCGAGACCCTGGATCAATTGCTCGGCAAAAGCATTAGTCGTGACAATAGCTTTTCTTGCTTCAAGAGGGACGGAAACGGAGTTGCATAACAACACCTTATCACCGTTATCCTCAATGCTCTCTACATTCAGACCCGTTAATATCTGACCACCTAATTTTAGAAAAATATTTTTCAGGTGATCCATCATGTATCCGGGATGTAACTGACCTTCCAGCTCATTATGGATCGAATTCGAAAACCCCCGGATACCATCAGGTACCGGTATCGAAGAAAAAACATGTTGGTGGAGAAGCACATCTTCCAACAGATCATTCAGGTAATTTAATTGTGGCTCTATGCGTTCAAATTCATCTGCATGATATAACTCATGTCCGCCAAATGTTTCATACTGTGCATTAGAACCTTCGAGGCGCTTTTTCAATTTTTGTAAACCCCGCCATCTTTTTCCTACCAGCGACAGAGCCTTCTCTTCCCCCATCAGTTTAATGTCGGATAAAATTTCAGAAGGACTTCCAAAGCAAGAAAAACCAGCATTGCGTGTACTCGCGCCTAAGGGAATAAACCATCTGTCTACAACCAGGACTTTTGTTTGAGGACTTTTCTCCAGGATTGATATGCCAGTGCTCAGACCATAGATCCCACTGCCAATAATACACACATCCCACATCGTGCTATAGGTATCATATTCCCATATGCTAAAATCCTGGTGCATGCGACAATTAAAATAGTAGAGGCATGATGAAAGAGAATGAACGGGATATTCAATTATTTATCATCGGAGTCTGTCCATCGATTTGACAAGCTTCTCATCTTTCCGGATAAAATAATTAGCTAATGCTGCAAATACAATTGATGCTAATGGAAGATACATTCCAACCTGATCATAAACCCGGACTGATTGGTCCACATGGGCTGCTGCATTTGTAAAAAGGATAAAGGAAAGGACAGGAAGCAGGATGGCCAGCACGATCAACAGATATCCCAGTTTCAGCTGGACTTTCCGTTTACGGTACATAAAAACAGAAACGAGGGCGATCAAAATACCCACAATTGTCAAACCTATCAAGGCGGGATGATCAGTGATATCAAATACGCTGTCCGAGAGAAACTGGACCGATGGCTTGTCACTGGTCGCCAGGGGTAATTTGAAAAGTAATCCAAACACAATCCCTGTAATGATTAAAAAGATGGTTTGAATGCGTTGAATCATACGGTTTGAATCTTGATGGTAATGACTTTAAACAGCGGAGAGTTAGGGATTCGAACCCTAGAGACCCTTTTGGAGCCTACACACTTTCCAGGCGTGCGCCTTCGACCACTCGGCCAACTCTCCTCAATTAGAAATCAGGGTGCAAATTTAACCCTTCTTTCCATATACGTCCCGGGCATTTCTAGTGGTCTCCAGGGCTACCCGATCCAGGCCAATTCCCAGGATCTGGCCCACTTTTTCAGCTATTATCTTGATATAAGCAGGTTCATTCCGTTTTCCCCGATGGGGCACTGGTGACAGGTAAGGAGCATCTGTCTCCAGGACAATCATTTCTAATGGCAGCTGAGGCAGAATGGAATCTAATCCGGAATTCTTATAAGTGACAACTCCGCCTATCCCAATCTTAAAACCTAATGAATGGATCTTCATTGCCTGCTCGAGATTACCTCCGAAACAATGGAAAATTCCCTTCAAAGATCCATCCTGTTCGTCTCCCACAATCTCAATATTTAGTTCTAATGATTCTCTTGAATGGATGATGACGGGTAGATTCAAAGCTTTTGCCCAATGGATCTGCTCTTTAAAAGCGTCAATTTGCCATTCCTTCGTCGTTGTATCCCAATAAAGATCAATTCCTGTTTCACCAATCCCGTGGTAATTTCTCTTACTTAATTCATTTTCCAGTTCGTTCAGGTCGGTCTTGTAATCTTCTTTCACCAGGCATGGGTGCAAGCCAAGCATCGGAAAACAATTAGATGGATATCTTTCCGCCAGTTGCCACATGCTTCCAATCGTGTCTTTATCCAGGTTGGGCATCATCATTTGTTTAACTCCTGATGATATTGCCCTGCCAATCATCTCATCCCGGTCTTCATTAAACTCCGTAGCATAAATGTGGGTATGTGTATCGACCAGGGTAAATTCTGATGTTTCCATTAATATTGCAAATCCATGAGTGATAAAAAACAAAAGTACTATGTAGTATGGCAAGGGCACAACCCGGGCATCTATTCATCATGGGATAAAGCGCATTCTCAGGTTAAGAATTTTCCAAATGCCATTTATAAGGCTTATCCTTCCAAAGTTGAAGCTGAAGATGCTTTCCGCTCAGGTCCCGAATGGAAGAAACTTTCTGCAACCAAAAAACCAGTTACCTCGCTTCGGCAAACCGGCAAAATCAATACAAACAGCATTAGTGTGGATGCCGCTTGCAGTGGAAATCCAGGTGCTATGGAATATAGGGGTGTGTGGACTTCAGATAAAACGGAGATATTTCATTTCGGTCCTGTTCAGAATGGCACAAACAATATTGGTGAGTTTTTGGCGATCGTGCATGCCCTGGCGCTATTGAAGAAAAGAAATGATACAAGTACTCCTGTCTATACTGATTCCAAAACCGCGCTTGCATGGATAAACAGAAAAAAAGCGAACACCAAATTGAAAAAGGATAAATCCACGCAGGAATTATTTGAATTAATCGTCAGGGCTGAAAAATGGCTAAAAGAGAATGAATGGAAGAACCAGCTTCTGAAATGGGACACTGAAAACTGGGGTGAAATTCCGGCAGATTTTGGCAGGAAATAAATATTCAACAACTTTTCAAATCTTCACAAATCGCATCGGATGATTTGTATCAATTTCGCCACGTTTTATTTTTTCCAGTTTTCGGTTGATCATTCTTCGTTTTAAAGGTTTCATGCGGTCTATAAAAAGCACACCTTCAATATGATCAAACTCATGTTGAATGACTCTTGCATTGACACCTTCAAATGTATCTGTATGCTCTTCCCATTGTTCATTATAATATTTTATCCGGATAGTCGGATTACGCTCAATCTCTACATGAATATCCGGAATGCTCAGGCAACCTTCTTCATACAACCAAGGCTCGCCGGATTCATCCACCAATTCTGCATTGATGAATACACATTTAATCCCCGTTGCAGACTGATCCTTTTTGTTAATCTGTATTGTATCAATGACAAACAATCTGATGTCCTTACCAATTTGAGGAGCAGCCAGGCCAACACCTTTAGCACTGTACATAGTATCATACATGTCACTTATTAAAGTTGCTAAATCGGGATATTGTTGATCAATTGGAACAGCTTTCTTCCGCAGCACCGGCTGACCGTATGCATAAATAGGTAAAATCATATATGGCCAAGATATTCCTGCAAAATGATAATTGCACTTGTTTTATCTAATAATTCCTTGTCTTCTCTTTTCTTCTTACTCATTCCACGTAGGTGTATTATTTCCCGCGCTCTCATGGATGTATAACGCTCATCATGCGTCTGAATGTCAATTTCAGGAAATGTCTTTTTTAATGACTGGATAAAAAGGTCGAGCTGCCGCTGAAACTTTGGCTCACCCCATTTGCCGTCATAAAAAGGATATCCGACAACGATCTGATCAACTTTTTCATTTTTGAAATACGCTGTCAAAAAAGGCAAAAGGTCTTCTGTTTTCCTGGTCTCAAGCCCCTGGACAATGATCTGGAGGGGATCTGTCACGGCTATTCCCGTGCGCTTCAACCCATAATCTATTCCCATAATTCGACCCATCAGGCTGCAAATATAGAGGCATCCGGAAGATAAACTCCCATCTGCCAAGCCGTGAAAAGCTCTAAAAAAAGTACCCCCTCCACTTGCGCAGAGAGGGGTCCCATCCCAAAAACAGTAAATTCTATCAATTGATGCTTATCCTCTTACAGGATCAACATCTTTTTAGTAGCGGTATAGCCTTCGAACTGAACCTGGTAGTAAACCATTCCCTGAGCACCTAAC
>JANMVA010000004.1:0-5367 GCA_031392195.1 Saprospiraceae bacterium
ACTTGCGCAGAGAGGGGTCCCATCCCAAAAACAGTAAATTCTATCAATTGATGCTTATCCTCTTACAGGATCAACATCTTTTTAGTAGCGGTATAGCCTTCGAACTGAACCTGGTAGTAAACCATTCCCTGAGCACCTAACTGGCTCTTGGAAATTTCCACCTTATTCAATCCTTTCAATCCTGCAACCGGTTGATCTAACAACTTCCTTCCGGCAAGATCAAAGACAGTCAATGTTGCCTGTCCATTATCCGGCAGAATAAATCCAATGGTTGTTTGATTTGAAAATGGATTTGGTTCATTCTGTAGTAATTCGAATGAAACTGAATTCTCAGCACCACGGAATGAAAGGTTCAAATCGAGGATTTCATTATTCAACGAATAAGCTTCGGGGTGGGTCGGAGCGATTGCTATGCTCACAACTTCACTTAACCTCACACTCTTCGATACTTCCATAACCAGCGTGAACAATGGTTGAGCATCATTAACCTGAACAGCTTCAGCAGTGTTCCAGCTCGATGTCAATGTCTTGTTATTCAGAAATGCAAAGTTTTCATTTGTTACATCCATCTGACCGCCAATTACATTTTTCAAGGTCATGGAATAATCAAAATCAAAACTGAACTGCATACCTTCGATCGCATACGCATCTCCTGCGTACACCGGAATTTCAATACTTGTTCCCGCTTCTACTTTCGCATCATCGATCACAAGATTGAGTTTATCACCTGAACCTCGAGGGGAGATGCTTTGTGCGTTCGCTTTCACAGTGTTGTTAACATCCCCAACTTTGATTCCAAAGAAATCGGCATGTGTGATTCCGAATGACAATGGATTCAGTGTCTGGCTTTCCGGCCATATCTGCATCCATGGATTGTATGGATCCGGGAATACATAGTCCTTGTCTACAAATCTCCAGCTGCTGTTATTGGGCAGCTCGCTGTATATACCAAGGATCAGTTTACGAAGTTCAATCAGGTCAATTGCCGTAATTGATTTAGAATCGTTTGCATCGGCAGCAATCATTTTATAGGGTGATTCCAATGCTTTGATTCCTAACAAGTGCTTCTGAATATTGACCAGGTCAAGTGTAGAAACGCCATTCTTATAGTCGTTGTTCTTACTTGGCTTCACTTCATAATTTCCTCCAATCGGCATGGAAGGGAATGTATATGTTCCGGATTGATTTGTATTGATTGGTACCAATGTAGTTCCACCCAACTCAACTGCTACATCTAGAACATTGTCAGTTGTTTCAGTGCTGACATTTCCAGTGATGGTGCCTGTCAGTCCAAAAGTGTCAGGACAAATACCCATGTTATCCTGGATAATGATATAAGTCTCACACCATGCCTGGTTGCCTAATAAATCTGTGACATACAATGAAACAGGAACCTGTCCAACTCCTACATGGCTACAATCAAATGTCAGACTCTTAACATTGGTATCCGGTGCCAGTGACAACGTAAAGTAAAACTCACATGGATGATAGCTGCTGGCATCAAAATCTGAAGCCCAGATCGTGATCATGCCCGTATCTTCATCACCATCACCATCTGTATCCACCGCCATCAGATCTGTTGACAGACCATTTATGCACACCGGAACAGGTGCTTTGCATGAAAGCAGATTGAATAATTGCTCAGCTACAACCCGGTTACCACAACGATCTTCAAACGAGTAGATGATCCTGTGTGTCCCCAGCGGATATATACCACTGGCATTGATGACCGCGCCAAATCCTCCAATAGGTCCAATATCAATAAACCCATCGTTATCCAGATCAACTGCATATGACCACTGCAGCAAATCATCCGAAGTACAATCATCTTCAGCACGCTGAATTAATTCTACAAATAATCCACCGCAATCAAAGTTGTTGCACAATTCAATTGTGGGTTGAGTTGTTGTAAACTCCGGACCAAATTGGTTCATCACTTTAATGATCTGAGTCCACTCCCAGTAATTCTCACCTATCACAATGCCTCCAAATTCTTCAAACAAGCACCAGTCAATAACTGTCCATGTACGAAGAATCTTAAAGCAGGCGCCGTCAGCAAATTCAAAGATCAAATCTTCATAGCTCATCGCTATCATGCTACATTCATCATCATCAAGTCGTGGCCTGTCATATGGGTATGGTAAATCATCCGGATCTGTACCCTCGCTACATTCAACTCCTATATAATTATCCGGCCAATCGATTGAATCTCCATCTACAGGATCGAAATCCTCGATAAAGATTCGTTGCTGACATGATCGTGATCCGTTCGCATCCGATGCAATAAATGTGCGAATGACTACACCTATGCCGCACTGATTAATATCCGCAACTGAAGTCACCGTGATATCAACACCGCAGTTATCTATGACCAGACCACCAAGTCCACATACAAATCCCTGGAGATCGGCATCCGGATTTCCCGGATCATATACACAAAACTCCTGCTGCTGCTCATTATTCTGTACCACTCCACCGAAAATATCCAGATTGTCAAGATCAAGTGGAAATTCACAACTGATCGTAATGTCTTCCGGACATGTGATGATGGGTGGAATCTTATCCTGCACTTCTACTTCTACCATGCAGGAATTTGTATTTCCTGAGGCATCCGTTACTTCCAGCAAGATCATAATTGGTCCTGCTCCTGCATCGCAACAAGAGAAGGGAACCTTAGTGCGCAAAACAGTACCTCTGTCCCGGCTATTGACTTCTCCGTTGGGGATTTCATCCACACCGGCACCTTCAGTAGTCCAGTCAAAATCAATACAAGAATCCATTCTCCTGGCCTTGAACGTTACCGGTCCACAAGCATCGTAGCTTCCATCATCAAAAACAGAAGCATCAACCTTGGTTAATCCATCTGGTCCACCAAGCGTCAATGATACAATAGTATGTTCATCACAAATCGGAATGGGTGGTGTAAGGTCAGCTATCGTAATGATCATCGTGCATGAGGAAGAATTATAGCACTCATCATATGCAGTATACGTAATGATGTTGGCACCAACTGGTAATGAAACGAAAACACCACCATTTGTCGCACTAAATCCGCCCGGATAAGCAACGGTGACAGTTACAATATCACTGCATGCATCATCGACCAGAGCCGGTGGAAGCAATACAGTAGCTGTACAGAAATGTCCTGTCGTTGTATTTGTGAAGTTGGCCGGGCATGTGATCTCTGGTCCTTCATCATCCACAATTTCAATTAACTGAATGTATAATGTGTCCGTTTCACCCATACAATGCCATTCACGGACGGTCCACACGCGCATGATTTTCTGGACGCAGCCGATCGGAGGAAATACAACATCTTCAAAGGTGACCAGTGCATTACATAAACCAATGAAATCAGGATAAATGGGAACACCACCGATGGTTGGAACACCAGTGCCGAGGAAAGGCAGATCATCCTCCGGATCAGGAATTCCATCATTATTGGTATCCGCAAATGGCACATTACAATCAAGTGCATCTCCACCAGCAATAGTCAATGAATCGGGAAATTCGATCAATGAAAAGTCAATTCTTTCAAGGTAAAAGTTAACTGTGCAAGGTTCTGATTCGTTTCCACTCTCATCTCTTGCTACATATGTGCGGGTAACCCTTCTGATCAGAAATGAATCGCATAGAAGTTCACTCGTCTCATCCAGTAGAATGATTTCCACATCTGAGCAATTGTCAAAGGCATTTGGACCTGTAAAACATAATGAAGGAATCGTCACTATATTATTTGCCAGTGAGATTGCACCTGCTGTAGAAAGCCCCCTGCCTAATAAAGTTGCTCCTTGCAAAAAGCTCAGCGCTCCATTAGCGATGATAGTCCCGTTGAAAATCGAACCGCCTCCTAAAGCAAATGCTCCGTTAATTTGCCAAAATACATTACATAACGATGCACCATTAATCAGGCTGACATTTGAAAATGTGCTTGTAGAGAGTGCACCTCCAATCTGGAAAATAAATATGGCATTCGGATCATTCTCCGCGTCCAAAATTAAATTTCCATTCAGAGTTGATGCTCCCCCGGTACAATAAATATTTGGCGTCAGGATCTGGTTATTGCCTAAAGTAGTACTGATAACCTGACCGCAGGTAAGGCCGGCTAAATAGCTATAGGCAACAAGGACATCTGCAGCGGCTTGCGCCGAGACACCATTAGCTACATGTTGGTCCCCTATTAATATTCCGGGAGGAAAGGCATTGAATGCACCTACATGTGTACCAACATCACCCGTGACAACCGTTCCTGCTCCAACATTATTGAATGCTCCCGCAGCTGTAAATAATGCAAAATCTGCAGTCGATCCGAGATTAGCTAAAATTTCACCTTGCATTTGACTCTGAGAGAAATTTCCTTCCGGAAATACGAGCATCTCAAGACAAGAAATAGTATCATCAACACAAACAAGAGTCGGCCTCTGTTTATCAGCGACTGTGATATATGACCAGCAACTATTTCCTGTGATCGTGTCGACGAGGCTCACAATTAAAGTCATCCCTATTTCTTCTTCTGTTACAATTGCACCAGGTAACGTATCTCCCGCCAGCGTGATCACATAGATTATAAATCCGCCACCAGGACATTGGCTGGTATCCCCGATCATGGGAATTGTAATTTCTGCAGTGCAGTCAGCACCGAGTGAGACCTGAGCTCCATGGCAGGCAAGTGAGCAATTCCCTTGACTGTATAGGGGATTGTGCCACAAAAGCATCGATAGTAGTATGGTGAGTGATACCAGTCTGCAAGAGTGTTTGAGACCTTTCAGTACACTATCACTGATCAAAACAGCATAGTCCGTTTTCTTCATGGGGATCTTAGTTTTAGTTTAAATAATTTAAGCCTACCCGGAAAGAGGGCTGTTAAAATGCAGCACGACTTATCCAGTAGCATGTGTGATCATGCGGAACAGGATCGCAAGGATCAAGTCCAATTCAGGCCATTATCGTTCGGGAAGGTCAGGTCCATCGTTTTGGCAATTCAATTCCATTTTAGAACTGGATGCTAACGATATATGATTAACAATCAGTGCATAACAAATTATGAAAATATATTATGCTTAACAAATGTAGCTTATCTATAATATGTTTTCATACCGCAAATATGGTATATTTCACATTATATTTATATCATAAGTGTAATTTGCTGATAGCCATTAATTAACATAAATAAATAAATAGAAGTGGTTCTCTAAAACCTGTTTTATTAAAAAAAGAACCCCCTCTACTTGCGCAGAGAGGGGTCCCATCCCAAAAACAGTAAATTCTATCAATTGATGCTTATCCTCTTACAGGATCAACATCTTTTTAGTAGCGGTATAGCCTTCGAACTGAACCTGGTAGTAAACCATTCCCTGAGCACCTAAC
>JANMVA010000009.1:0-5071 GCA_031392195.1 Saprospiraceae bacterium
GAAGCAGGTGCTGATGATTATATCCAAAAACCTATTCGTCCCCGCTTATTACTGACACGAATCAAAGCGTTAATGCGCAGAAAAGATTCCGGACGTGCACAAGCGACTAAATCTTCCCTGATTGATTTTGGTTCATTAAAAATTGATCCCAGGAGTTTCCAGGTGACAATAGATGAAGAGATCCTCACATTAGCCAAGAAAGAATTCGAGGTTCTAATGTTGTTAGCTTCACAACCCGGAAAAGTTTTTACGCGTGAGGAGATGTTTCAGAAAGTATGGGGTTATTCAGTACCGATCGCCAGCAGAACGATTGATGTGCATATTTCAAAATTGCGCGAGAAAGTTGGTGAGCGATATATCAAAACACTGAAAGGCGTAGGGTATAAGCTTGAAGTCACCGAATAATCTCCCTCGATTTCCACTTTCGTTTTTTCAATAAGTACCGCTTCTCAACTGAAATGGTCTTTTTCAGTTTTCCACTCATTTTTGATTAAGTTTCTTTAAGTAAAATCAAAATCATAATTTGAAACCCTGATCCGGTACCCGGGTCGGGTTTTTACTTAAATTATTCAACGAAACTATATATCAATGGGTGTCGATACGAAAAACCTGAGGAATGTGGTGTTGCTCGGCCATAGCGGCTCCGGCAAAACACTGTTTGCAGAAACCATGTTGTTTGAGTCCGGAGCCATCAACCGAAGAGGGACCATCGAAGGACAAAATACCACCTCCGATTATACCAAGATCGAACAGGAACGAGGAAACTCACTTTTCAGCTCCCTGATGCACGTCCAGTGGCGTGACAATAAGATCAACATCATTGATACTCCGGGATATGATGATTTCATCGGCGAGGTGATCTCTTCTCTTAAAGTAGCTGACACGGCAATCATGATCGTCAATGCCACCAATGGCGTCGAAGTCGGCACAGAATTGCTCTGGGAGTATGTCGATCTATACAAGACACCGGCGATACTCGTGATCAATCAACTTGACCATGAAAAGGCCAATTTTGATTCCAGTCTCGATCAAATCAAATCGCGGTTTGGACCCAAGGTCATTCCTGTTCAATATCCAATGAATGCAGGAACAGGATTTAATACGATCGTCGACGCACTCAGGATGATCATGTATGTGTTCCCAAAAGATGGTGGAAAACCTGAAAAGAAACAAATTCCTGAAAGCGAAGTAGGGCGTGCTCAGGAAATGCACCAGGCATTGGTAGAAGCTGCCGCAGAGAATGACGAAAGTCTGATGGAAAAATTCTTTGATGCAGGCAGCCTCAACGAACATGAGCTTGCCCAAGGTCTCACGATTGCCCTGGCCAATCAGCAAATCTTTCCGGTATTTTGCGCATCAGGTAAAAATAATATGGGTAGCGGCAGACTGATGGGATTCATCAATGATATCGCTCCTTCTCCTTCGGAAAGACCTAAGCCATTAAGCACAAAAGGTGAACCGATTTCACCTGACGCTTCAAGTCCTGCACGTGTATTCATCTATAAAACCATTTCTGAACCGCAGGTAGGAAATGTTTCTTATTTCAAAGTCTATTCAGGTACACTTCGTCCGGGTGATGACCTGATCAATATGTCTAACAGCAACCATGAGCGCATCAACGCAATCTATGTGGCCAATGGAAAAAACCGGGAGGCGATCCCTGAACTGAAAGCAGGTGATCTCGGCGTAACTGTCAAATTGAAAGAAAGCCATACGAATAATACACTGTCATCCAAAGGCGTCAATTCGGCTGTCGAACCGATCCATTTTCCTGAGCCAAGGATAAGGGTTGCAGTCACACCTCCCAATAAAGCAGATGTTGAGAAATTAGCCAAGGCACTTCATACAACGCATGAAGAAGATCCTACCCTGCTGATCGAACAATCATCTGAACTAAAACAAATGCTTCTACATGGCCAGGGACAATTGCATCTGGATCTGATCAAATACAGAATTGAAAAAGTATACGGCATCACGATGAATTTCGATAAGCCGAAAATTCCGTACCGTGAAACCATTACAAAAGTGGCGAACGAATCATATCGACACAAAAAACAGACCGGTGGATCGGGGCAGTTTGCTGAAGTTCATATCCGAATCGAGCCATATCATGAAGGAATGAGTGATCCCGATGGGCTTACCGTTCGTAACCGGGAGATGGAAAAACTACCCTGGGGTGGAACGCTTGCATTTTTCTGGTGTATCGTTGGTGGATCTATTGATTCCAAATTTAGCAATGCGATTAAGAAAGGGGTGATGAATAAGATGATCGAAGGTCCGCTTACGGGTTCTCATTGCAGGGATATCCGCATCAGTGTTTATGATGGGAAAATGCATCCCGTCGATTCGAATGACATGGCTTTTCAACTGGCAGGTACGATGGCCTTCAAGAATGCTTTTCAACATGCAGGCCCTCAATTGCTGGAACCCATTTATGACCTCTCTATTCTGTGTTCTCCGGATGTGATGGGTGATGTGATGGGTGATTTGCAGACACGCCGTGCGATTATCATGGGTATGGAAAGCGAGGGGCATTACCAGAAAATATTAGCTCGTGTTCCTCTGGCGGAGGTGCATGATTATTCATCTACGCTCAGAAGCCTAACGCAGGGAAAGGCAAAATTTTCCATGAAGCTGGCTGATTATCAGCAGGTACCTGCAGATGTGCAACAAAAGCTCGTGAGCGACTACCAGGCTCATGCGCATGACGAGCATTGATGGCAGGAATGTGAATGGAAATTTAATTTTGAGTAACGATACAATGAACTGATTTAAAAGCCAGTTGTATCGTCTGTGATGGCAATTTACCCCCGGTCACCTGATTCCCCATATCATCATTAACACTTTAATCGAGCATAACAAATGAAACTTGTTTTTACCATCCTATCCTGCTTCTTATTTATCGGTCTTGGGATATCTCAAAAAGAGATAGATGTATATGAAAAGAAAGAAGGTGATAAGACACTTCTGATTGCCCGAAATACCGGAAAGGCAGATTATACGGTCAAAATAACAATCACATCCGAAGGCATGGACGTCAAGCCTTCCTCAATTGTGGAGGCAACTGTACCCGCCGGAATGATGAAAGAAATAGCTACGATAACACCGATCCCCGGTCAAAGCTGGTCTTATGGTTATGATGTAGTTTATTCTCAGACACTAAAGAAAACAACGGCTACTCCGCTTTCAAATACTGCACCTTCGCCATCAACACCAGCCACCAAAGAATCTCAAGGTGCAAGCAAAACAGCAGCTGTGGACCCAGGTCTTTCAACAGCCAACATTATTCTCTATAGCAAACCGGGATGCGGACGCTGCTCTTTTGCTAAAAAACAATTAACTGATCTTGGAATTGCTTTTGAAGAAGTGAACACACAGAGCGAATCACCAGAGGTCAATAATATGTGGACCCAGCTCCGCAATAATGGATTCAAAGGTGGAAGTGTCACGATGCCTGTGATCCGGGCTAATGGAACGTATCATTATGATATCAAGGACCTCAGTGAACTTATCAATAAGCTTAAAAGCTAGAGGGCAATACTAAATGCCCTGGAGTTTTCTCCTGCATTCTGGTAAATACCATCAGGTATTCTTTTGGTTGTTGGAGAAAACTCCACCAACTAGTTCTCCTGAATTGAATTTCCTTTTAGGAATACTCCATGCTCTCCCGCGACATTGCATGTTGCAATGGCGGGATCTTCGCTGCGCTCGACATGCTGTTAAGTTTTACTGCTGGATCGGATGGTCACATCGATCACTCTGAGTCTTGTCTTTTTACCAAGTCTGTATTTGATCGGACCCAGCCATGAGCGAATTCCCGTTCCTAAAAGAATATTGACCAAACCGAATTCCATTCCACCATCTGTAAACCGGTGGTTGTTCCTGATGGTGTAATACAGATCACCCAGGATCATCGAAGCACCACCGCCCTGAAGTGCGCCACCGATCACTGAAGCAAGCACCCGTTGTCGGTTGAGATGTATCCTGGATATGTCGCTGATCGGAAACCACGTGTCGCCCAACAATACCAATTGAGCATCTGCATTGAGATCAAATATTTGCCGTGTATACCAGACATCCTCATCACCATTCAGTTGAAAAGTAAGGTGATCGAACATTGGGATCCTTTCCGTTTTAGGGGTACCTGTTCGCTCGATGATCAGAAATTTCTGGCAGGTTCCACTTGAAAAAAAAGCGAAGACAAAGAGGATAACAAGGAAGATGATTCTCATTTTATTTCCTGCCGGTGTTGAGTGGACAAGCGCTCTAACGCTTTAGATAGGTTCCTTTGGATTTCCTGGAAGCCAAGGATTTCTGTGCCTGTGTATACCAACCCGATATCCCATGATGTATTCAATTGCATGGATTGATAGAATGCCGGTTTGAGAAGCCTGTAGCTCTCGCGCATCAGTCTCTTTACTTTATTCCTGTCTACAGCCCCGGGAAATTTTCGTTTGGACACTGAAAACATGACCCTGATTCCGGTCCCTGAGGTTGGGTCTTTTTCGAGCCAGATAACCCGGAATGGATACTTCGAAAAGCTTTTGCCCTCCTTAAAAAGGAGCTCAATCTCCTTGATGGAGGATAGTCGTTCCTGCTTTGACAGTGTAAAGCCTTGCATTCAGGATCAAATGAAAATAAAATATCCGGAAGCGGGTGCCGGAAGGAGAAAAAACAGGCTAAAAAGGAAGAATTAGGTATAAATCCCTCGAAAACAGGGTATTACTTAATTCGCATGGTATCAGAGACTGTCAATTTATGACGTCCGCGGGCGCGACGGGCTGCGACAATTTTCTGGCCACCTTTGGTGCTCATCCGGCTACGATATCCGTGCTTATTGACTTTTTTCCTACGGCTGGGCTGAAATGTCCTTTTCATCGCGTTTGTACCTGTTTATTTGATTATCGACCACTTATTGCAAAGCGGGCACAAATGTATTTAATTTTTCCAAAAATCACCCTATGCGGATGGAAAAAGCTGCTTTATCAACCCATGCTCTCCCGCATCATTGCTTGTAGCAATGGCGGGATCTTCGCTACGCTCAACATGCCCCTTGCCTAACCATTCATCG
>JANMVA010000032.1:0-3440 GCA_031392195.1 Saprospiraceae bacterium
GGCGACGGTGCCGAGCGCCACGATGCTGAGCCATTTGCGTAGGTCGGGTTCTTCGCGCGATGCGAACCAGCCGATGTCGCGCAAGGTGCGGTTCAATGCGACGCAAAGCAGGAAGGCGACGCCGACCGCACCCACCCGTAAATGCTGCCTCACAATCACGAATCGTGCTGTTGCTTAATAAAAACGTATTCTGTTGTTCTGAGGAATAAATGTCAGCCCGATCTTCGACATTAATGGCTCCAGGGCCTCCGTAAATATTTGTGCATTTATTTTTTTCAAATAAACAACTGTCAATCGTCAGAGAGAATCCTTTTTCAATATTCCAAAAGTTAAATCCCCCTCCCGTTTCGATCGCTGTATTGCCAATAAATGTATTACCGTGCATCTCTATCTTACTATTTTCAATTGCTTCTTGGGAATTATGCAAGACCATGAGGCCTGCTCCATATCCCCCCGAATTATTCTTGAATAAACAATTCAATACGGATCCATTCGTATTTCTGAGGTATAATCCCCCTCCATAAGTTGTGGCAGTGTTATCGTTAAACTGACAATTATTAAGTACAGCTGAGTCCCATTGAACAAGGATAGCTCCTGCGCCATTATGAGCAGCATTGTTGCTTTTAAACTCTGTATCTGCTATGACTAATTTGACTTTGGTGGACAGATCACCAATTGCGCCGAGTCCACTTCCTCTTCCACCTAGATTATCACGAAAAATAACATTGGTAATAGTCATGGATGATTTTCGGATATATAATCCTCCGCCAACCCATCTGTGAATGATTTCATCGCTTGCATCAGGAGCAATTGCATCAGTCCTCGTTGTTCCACCTTGAAAAATCAAACCATCAATGAAGTTTTCACCTGTAGGGGCATCGATTATCAAAACATGATGTGCATTGTCTGTTCTTTTAGTATTAAAATTACCGGCCACATCATCACCATTTTTATCACCATTCATAATGGTTTGATTTAATTGCCAGTTTCTTTGGGACAAGCTTGATTCAGTACCTGCAAATCCACCATAGAGTTTTAGCGGTTTGAGCACCCAGAAATGACTGGCTTGAGGCGTAGTTCCCTCGGGTATATAATTTCCTGCTGCAATCCACACATGGCTGTTTGCAGAAGCTGAATCTAATGCGGATTGCAGATTAGTAAATGCATCTGCCCAGGAAGACCCATCATTGGCTCCAACCGCATCCTGCTTGACATAGACAATGTTTTGCGCATAAACGCTAACCATCAATAAAAAACTGAGAAGTGTAAATAATGCTTTCATTTCGTTTTATTTTGGAGAGATAAAAATCATTCGTTCAATTTGGTTTTTTGGGGTTAATCATTTGAATAATTATTTATGCGTAGTTAGAATGTGACAATACTCTGGAGGGTTATCATCGATAGCCTCTCATTATAAACTATTCTTGTTCCGCTTTCGGAAAGGCTTAACTGATCCTGGTGTAATCGGTAAGCATGATCCTTCTTGTCATCAAAGTTTAATCGAATTCCCCGCCTGTTCTATACCTCAATGGGGGATTTTTAAGTAAGCTTATTTGATAAAATGTTAAAATTTATACGAATCCTTGTTGAATCGCTTTCATGATTGCCTCATTCCTGCTCGCTACATGAAGTTTCTGATAGATATGCTTCACATGCGTCCTTACTGTATCGTAGCTAATAAATGTCTTTTCTGCAATTGCTTTATAATGGTGTCCCTCAATCATCAGGGAAAGTAACTCCTTTTCCCGAGTAGTAAGCTGAAAGTCCTCATTGGAAGGCGATACCAGGATGATATTTTTGTTTGAAAAGAACCCCAATACCTTCTTCGCCACTGCCATGCTCATCGGTGCACCACCATTATATACTTCAGATATCGCTTCGAGATATTTATTTGGGGGATCATTTTTTAAAATATAGCCGGAAGCGCCCGCACACATCGCCTGGAAAATCTTATCACTGTCATTAAATACGGTCTGGATTAATACACGAATACCGTGAAACCGGCTCCTGATCTGCCTCGTAGCCTCAATACCACTGATGCCCGGCATCTCTATATCCATTAGCACGACATCCGGCTTGCTGCGCTCAATTGAAGAGACAAGCAAGCTCCCATCAGAATATGCTCCGCAACACATGTATCCCGGTGTGCCATTCAGGATAGCCTGCATGGCCTCCCGGAACAGGCGGTTATCCTCGAAAATTGCTACCCGGATATCCATTTGCATGTGAAGGGAGTCTAAGTTGGTTTAAACGTTTGGTAAAATTGCATTCATTCAGTTGGTCCGGCAATACCTCATTGGGTGAGTTTATAGGATAATTCAACGCTGGTTCCGTGGAAAGGCCTAGACTCAAGTTGAAATCTGGCTCCGATTTCCTCGGCCCTATGATTGAGATTAGTAAGCCCATTTCCTTTTTTCACAGTCACCTGATCAAAACCAATTCCATCATCTTTCACGGAGAAATGCAAATAACCAGGTTCATCTGTCGCATTTAATTCAATCACCTTTCCACAACTGTATTTGATAGCATTATTGATGGCCTCTTTACAGAAAAGATAAATATTTCGCCTTGCTTCCAGCGGTAAATGAAAATCTGAAATACCAGGAGAGATGTCCATTTTGATAATCATATTTTTAACAGAAGCCATTTCCTGCCCATAGTCTTCAAGACGATCAAATAATTGATGGATGGTGTCCTGATCAGGATTGATCAGCCAGACGATATCACTGAGTTTGGTGACCATCTCGCCGGCTGACTTCTGCATGATGTCCAGCGAGCGTGCTACTTCAGCAGTATCAGATTTCTTCATCTGTTCTTTAGCAACATGACTGTACATCGCGATTCCACTCAACGTAGCTCCAACTTCGTCATGAAGATCGCGGCTGATGCGAAGACGCTCATTCACTAAAGACTGCTTGTTTTTTAAATCTTTTTGTTTTCTAAACCTGAGAAAACCAATCAGGCTTAAAACAAGAATGAAAGCTGTGCTGCCATACACGATGTTTTTTTGCTGCCTTTGTTCGTGGTTAAGCGCTTTATGTAATTGATTATTTTCCGTCAGCCAATGGATTTGACCTTCCAGCTTGACAGCATCCTTCTCACTTTCCATCATGGCAATGGCAAAGGATTTTTGGCTCATGTCCATGCTGTCTTCCAGGGTCATATATTTTTCTAGATACAATAAAGCCTTTTCGGGTTTTCCGAGTGAATTGTAACATTCATACAATGATTTATAAATATTTTTGTTGATGAGAATATCTTGCTCTTTAAGTTCTTTTTCTGCTAAGAGAAAATATTCTTCGGCTTCATGGACATCTCCACGGGCCAAAGCGCAGGAGCCTATCAATGAGTAAGCTTCCGCACCAACACGAAATTCGTATTTGATAGATGAATCAATATAGCGTTTGATATGAAAAATCGCACTATCTAATTGACCTAAA
>JANMVA010000036.1:0-6122 GCA_031392195.1 Saprospiraceae bacterium
ATCGCGAAAATACGTTGCGAAATAAATTGTTTCACCCGGTTGAAATTCATTTTGTTCGTTGGTGAAATCCGGTGACGGACATGCATTGAATTCCGGTGGAGCAAAATGGGTCTGTATCTTCAATATCGTCGGATCGATGTACGGGCGCTGATCTATCCACCAACTGTCTTCGTTCCACTCATTACAGGGGCCGGCAAAAGGATCGACCAGATCATTGTTGCCATCATAAACTTCAAAATGCAAATGAGGGCCAGTCGAATTTCCGGAACTACCCACAATGCCGAGGTACTCACCCGCCGCAACGTTGTCTCCTACCAGCTTTGTGGTCACTGAATTTTTCTTCATATGACCGTACCAGGAAGTGGATCCGTCAGCATGTTGTACATACACAGCATTCCATTGGTTTCCATTGAGAGAACAACTCTGATCATCATTTCCTTCATTCTTGCCGACGATAACTCCATCAGCTGCTGCCACAATCTTGACTGCATCGCTCTGCACCAGGTTCCATGAAAATGGCCATAAATAATAATCGATTCCCCGATGATTGTAGCCACCCTCCGTGTCATAACTTCTGTCACCACAATTGTAATCTTCGATAAAACCCTGGAAGGATGGATCGTGATCCACATAATTAGAAATGGCATAGAAGCTGTAAGCATCCATAGGAATATTCCATTGCATTGGGAATTCAAACAGCACTAAATTCCGGGAAGGATTCATTTCAAGTTTTCCCTGTTGTTGCAGCGATAGAACATTCGCATCAATTGCATGCTGTATTTGTTGCCGATGCTCATCCGACAGACATTCACCTTGGTGTGGAAACTTATACTCGCCTCCCTGCACATCTGAGCGTTGGGCGAACAAGCCGCAGGAGTATGATATGGAAAAAATAAAGCTGAGTAGAAATGAGATCTTCATTCCTAAAAGTAATATATAAAAGTAAAATGTTAACTATTTTCTCTCGTTGTGGTCGTATGTTAAATTCGCTTACTCCAGCATATGCAGAGGAATCTGAAATCCTTTTGAATGGTAAGCGATACGTTGGTTTTGGTATATTCGCTAAAGCCTGACGAAATCAGGCTTATGCTACGGAAATGTGGGGGATAAGCCTGATAATGTCAGGGTTATAAACAAGTTATATGCCATTTTAGGACGACACAACAATGAAAGTAAATTTCGACATAACGGACAATCACGCATTAAGTATTGCAGGACGACACATCGACCTTCATAACAATTTTGATTTTGTAGGTTTTGACTACAACGTGGCGGACAGAGAGATTAAACTGCATTGGAAAAAATCAAGCGGTGACTGGGTTGACAAAAACGAACTTTCAAGTTTGGTATTGACACATAGTGCTGTGACATTTTTGAATGTAATTGACCAAGACGAAAAAAGCACTTATGACGATGATAGTTGTTTGGGAGAAATTACATTTTTTCCTTCGACAGCAAGAGAAATAAATGACAGCATCGTTCCACAATCAAAACCAAATGACGGTGACGACATTCTATACTTTTTTGAAAACGGACAGCGAATTAGAATTCATTGCGAAAAAATAGAACTAAGAGTGAAGTTGCCAATGGACACATCTGACAACAATTTCACGCATAGTAATTTGACGGAAGAAGAAGCATTTTGGGTTATGCGTTACTTTCTTGACGGACATTACGAATTGGCAGGCGGTGAGTTCGACTTGACAGACATTTTAAGTGCTACACAACCATTTGAGTTTGACGACAACGGACATTTCGATGGTGAAGTAAAAGGTAAGAGAAGAATAGCACCAGCAGACAGCGGAATGGTTTGGCATTGGAATGAAGCTGTAAAAAAATTCAGACAACAAGGCAGACCGATACCAACACCCTTAACGAAATGAGAAAAACGGCATATAACAGCAGCTACAAGAAATTGGCGGTTCAGTGGTTAATTGAACATTTGTGCTTTGTATCAAGTTCAGTGCTGGCAGACAGTTTTGTGCTTCGAAATCGCCAACTTCTTGTAGCTGCAAACCGTTATGACCAATATATATCAACATGATTCTCAAGTTTCTTATGTTTTTTAGTTTTGGCTTACTAAATGTGTGTCATCTCGATTCACAAAGTAATTCCACAAGAAGGTTTAAGAAACAATTTATTGAAGATGAACATTTCGGAATTAGTAAGCAACCGATAACTAATCGTGAATACATTTTATTTCTTTGCTGGAATATTCATGTACATGGGATCCATAATTCTTTTGATTTCTTGCCTGGAGGAATAAATGAAAAAACGAATAAAGATTTTAAACTTGAAGATTATATTTCAAATGCAAGACCCCTAGTTCGTAATTATATTTTCAACCCTTTATATTTAGATTTTCCGGTTATAGGTTTGGATCAGAATCAGGTGAGAGTGATGCTTAAGTGGTTAAGTGATAGATATAATGAGAATGTTTTGATGAGACTCGGCCATTTAAACTTTACACCTGATCAAAAAGATAGTGATTGCTTTGTTTTAGAATCTTATTTGACAAATCAATACACGGGAAGCGTAAGATCCGGTAAAGTTCTACATTGGAATGAAAATAAATTTTTACCTGTATTCAGACTTCCAACAGAAGGGGAATTAAGCATTGCATATCTTAATTCTCAGGATAAAAATATTATTAGAAAGTACAAAAGACACAAGACTGATTTTTTGTCGATTTGGAATACCTATTATTTAGAGGAATCCGGGAATAAGCTAATCCTTAATCTTGAAAGATACCATCGAATTGAACTCTCGGGAGATAACTCCTTTGACATTTCTGCCATTTTGGGAGCGGCTAAGGACGTTTTTATATCCTCTATAGATTCGGGTTATACAAACTTCAAATACTTCACAGATGTTGAATATACTGAGAAGAACAAGGACGGTAAAATGTCCTTCGTAATCGTTGGAGAAAATGCTTCAAATGATGCCATTTTAGGATATAATCGTGAATTTAGTGATCTGCCCAATGTTGAAAATGGCATATATAGGATTGCCTACAACAGAGTGCTTGAATTCAAATACTGGCCCTAACATAAACTACCCGCCAGCAGGTTTATGAAAACAGTGAACACCAAGAAAGAAATTATACTTCAGGTGATATATTTGACATAAAACCATCCTTCATATAAAGAAGAGAAGCATTAAAAATTATTGCATACCTTCCATTTGCACCTTATAGACCCAATTTATGGATTACGAAATAATTATTTCACTTTTAACGCTATTAGGCTTAGAGGTTATTTTAGGGATAGATAATGTAATATTTATATCGATCCTAGCTAATAAATTACCTGAAAATCAACAAAAAAAGGCAAGACGTTATGGCTTACTACTAGCCATGGCATTGCGTTTGGGATTATTGGGGCTGGTCACTCTAATAATGAAATTAGACAATGCTTTATTTTCTCTTTTCAATCAGGGCATATCCGCAAAAGATTTGATATTGATATTGGGGGGATTGTTCTTATTGTATAAAAGCAGTACAGAAATATACCATAAAATGGAAGGTGAGCAGGGCAATCAAACCAAAAACATAAAAGCAGCAACATTTGCCCAGGTTATTTTGCAGATTTTAATCATGGATATGGTTTTTTCCATTGATTCTATCATTACAGCAATCGGTATGGTTAAAGAAGTATGGATCATGTATGTTGCAGTTATTGTTTCTGTTTTAATCATGCTGGTAGCTGCAGAACCCATCAGCAATTTTGTCAACAAACATCCGGCCTTTAAAATGCTGGCACTTTCATTTTTATTACTAATTGGTTTTGCTCTGGTCAGCGAAGGTTTTGGCATTGAGATTCCAAAAGGATACATTTATTTTTCAATGGCCTTTTCACTGCTGGTAAGTATATTTCAAATGCGAATGAACAGAAATAATACACCCGTAGCCACCCATGAGCATTATAAAGAAGGGGAAGATAAACTACCTAAAAATGTATTGTAATAGTATACGAATCCTGGCTAAGTGTAATCTCGACGGATAGACCCCGGTAAATGAGAAACCTCATCAAAAACAATTGGAATTGATCCCCGCCCTGCCGACAGAAACAATTCTGGTGAACATCCATATGGATCATGATCAATTAATGAGAACAATGAACATGCTGATCGATCGAAAAATATATCTATGGGAATCAACACGATTACCCATCCTGATAAAGTTAACTGAAAACAATCCATGGGTTTATAGTTTTCATGATGAATATAAATCGATGATACGTGCATCAGCAAAAACAGATCCGATGATTCAGAATAACATTAAGGAACAAATCCTCCTAAAACTGAACGTCCTCTGACATGGGCTATCCTTAAAGCAGAGTCAATCATGTAGCGTACCACCTTCGCTTGCCAACGCATACATCTAAACACAAGCTTCGGCGGCCGAGGGATAATACCTAACTTGGAAGAATACTAGCTTCATACGATCAATACCAATTAAACCCGGTCACCATGATTCATCAAAACGAAACAAAACTCATCCTTCTGTTCATGTCTGCAGGCTATCTGATCAATTTTTTATTTGGAATTACAGGTTCGTTTTTTCCTGCAAACAGTTACCCGCAGATCACGCTCTGGCAGGTGGGTGATTCCATGGCTATTATGGCCAGCGTATTAGCCGGAAGACTAGTGGGAACGAGGGGGCAGAATCTTGCATCGGCAGGCTTTACATTACTGGCGATTGCCTACGGCGTGTCATTCGCTTCCAGTACACTCGCCGGGTCAAATGAAGAAAAAATGGCAACCATTATTCTGCCATTAGTACCCGCATTATTTCTGATAAGCTTCTGCCGCATATTTCCTGTTTGGCTCAGAGCCGGCTCCCTGTTGGTTTGTGTCCCATTTTTCTTTATGTATATCCATGTGATCAAGGGCACCTACAGCCCCGACAATGTTTCAAATATTCTGGCCTATTTCGGAATTCAGTTGCTGGGAGTGCTTTGGTCTTTTTTTATATTCAAGGACTTGCAAAAAATTATAAAAGAATAAAACGCCTGCCTCTTACTTTATACCACTTCCGGCCATTCAAACTTCCTCAGTATCTTACCTGCCCGTTTTTCGGACAAATCCCTGATCAAAATCCTGCTTCCAGGTGTTTTATCAAAATCAAACCGGGCATATTAAATTAACCGTTGATTATGAAAGTATTACCTGCCATTACAGATCCTCAATATATACCCAGAGATAATTATACAGCATACGAACGTTTCTGGTTAAAATATATCAGGGATGAAAGAGACCTTCCTTTTATCCATCTGCTGACCAGGATCCACCTGATCGTGGTTCCGTGGGCTTTCTTGTTTTTTACCCCGCTTTTCCAAGGCTGGTTATGGTGGCTGATGTATATCCCATATGCTTATGTCTCCCAGTCTTACTTCAAAGGACGCTTCGGTCTGATGTTTCACTGCATGTGCCATCGGCCGACGTTCAAGAAAGAATATGAGTGGTTGCAAAAATGGACTGCCTGGGTTGTATGCCCGTTTTTCGGCAGCACACCGGAAACTTATTTTGTCCATCACATCACCATGCACCACGTGGAAAATAATAACGAAGAGGATGCCAGCTCCACGATGAAGTATCAACGCGACAACCCGGGTGACTTCCTGAAATATTTTTTCCGGTTCCTGTTCCTTGGAATTGCCGACACCTTCATGTATTTTTTTCGGCGCAATAAAAAGAAGCTATACATGCGCCTGACTGTGGGAGAATTTACCTTCTACCTGGTTTGCGTTTTGTTATGCCTGATCAATTTCAAAGCCACGTTGATGATCTTCATCGTCCCGGTGATCTATGCCAGGCTGATCATGATGATGGGTAACTGGACACAGCACTCTTTCCTCAACAAGGAAGATCCTGATTGCCACTTCAGCAGCGTCTACAATTGTATCAATAATGTGTACAACCAGAATTGCTGGAATGATGGGTACCATTCGATCCATCATTTAAATCCGGCTTTGCATTACACCGATATTCCCGGAACGTTTTTGAAGAATAAAGAAAATTTCAAAAAACACAAGACCTTCATTTTTGATGGCGTGCATTACCTGCATATCTTTTTCTGGCTGATGACCAAGAATTACCAGAGGCTCGCTGAAAACCTTGTC
>JANMVA010000097.1:0-2477 GCA_031392195.1 Saprospiraceae bacterium
GCCACACCTAGATGTGCCACACTGAGCCCAATGCCATTTTGGCGTTGATTAAACTTCAATTATGCCTTTATGTCATGGAAATTTCAGTTGGAATACCCTTTGAGTATGGGATCGTATTAATCAAACTCTAAAAGTTAGATATATGAAACCATACGCATTTAACCCAACCATGAGATCAAGATTTCAACCGGCGACAGCTTGTGTGATCCGGCCGTACAATTCTCAGCGCCCTGTCGCAAAGGAATTCGATCAAAAAACAACAACTCCATCTGCGAATATTCTTCGCATGGAAAATGGATTTGAGATCAGGTTAGCTGTACCGGGGGTACCGAAAAACCAGATCAAAATCGAGGTCGTTGAAAATCAACTGATCGTGTCCGCCTCCAACCCAAACCAGGGTGACCAACCAAAATTCGTACGCCGCGAATTTGATTTCAATGGCTTCAAACGAACATTCAACCTGCAAAAAAATGCAGATACGGCTCAACTGAAAGCCAGCTTTGACCAGGGCATCCTGACCATCACTATTCCGGACAGGGAACCCGAGACGAGGAAAATTGAAATTCTTTAACCAATTAAAAAAGTAACAACGATGAACATCTCAAAATTTAATCATTCTCATCCTTCTGAATCCATTAATAAATGGATCGACACACTGTTTAACTCATCCTTAGCTGATGTGATCGGTACAGATAGCATGTTGTCTTCTCCTTCTGTCAACATCACAGAGAATGATGCACAGTTTATGCTTCATTTAGCCGCACCCGGATTGACCAAACAGGATTTCAATATCAACATCGAAAATGACCACCTGGTGATTTCCGCTGAAAAGAAATCGGAGAAAGAAGAGTCTAAAGAAGGAAAGTTTACAAGAAGGGAATTCAATTACGCTTCATTCAAACGCATATTTCCACTCGATGACCTGATCAATCGTGAGGGGATCACAGCAGCTTATGAAGATGGTGTGTTGAAACTGGTCCTTCCTAAAAAAGAAGAGTCTGCCAGGAAACAAACTTCGCAGACGATCGAAATCAAGTAAAGGAGTTAAAACGGTTTTATTTAAGCCACTCTTCTTTCCCGGGAAGAGTGGCTTTTTTATTTGGAAACAACATCATGTTTACGAGTCGAAAAAACAGTTCTGTCTAATCGTGGCTCATCAGCAGGATCAAAACCAAATGCACGCAAGGATAAGTGATAAGCGGACCTCAACTTAAAAGCATCCGATTGTTTTCTCCAAAAAGCTACAGTATCAGCAGCATCTTTTGCTGATTATTGTTTAAATGCCGTTCTATCTAATCTGACTTCTTCGCCCATAATCACTATTTCTTTACGAAGCGTATCGCTCACTGTAAGTTGCATATCCGGGTTGGGATGCAACAGTAAAAGCGAATACATCCATCTGATCTTCGTCCGCCTTGAATGAAATATCTTCTCCGTTGTCAAGGATAATAAAATCATCCTTTTCTACCGTTTTGCCATTGATCATGCCTGAGCCTTCGACAACATATAAGGATCTGATAGCTGTGGCATCACCACTCCATTCAAAATTATCTCGAACTGCAATCCTGCGAATATCGACTGACGGTGTGTCAAGCTTCATCAAGCCCTTGTCTCCTGCATAATAAGTGACCATGGCTCCATCGACTTCATCCACAGCAAATGCCGATCCTTTGTAATCATCATACGATGCATCCTGCTGAAGAGTCTTCGACAGATCCGGATCAACCCAAATCTGAAAGATGACTCCACCCTTCTCCAGATGCTCGGCATGTGATATCCCATTGCCTGCCCGAATGATCTGTACATCTCCTGCCTCCAGTGGTTTCCAATCATTCATTTTTGAATCAAAATGGCGGATATTTCCTTCGAGCACAAAAGACATGATCTCAAATCCCTGGTGGGGATGCAATCCAATCGTGCTATCGATTAATGCCTCAGCACGAGCCCAGTAAAAGAGTGATGAATACGGACGTACAAATCCCCGGTCCTGGGGAAAACCGATCGGTTTATTTTCAATGATCTGGCCACCATTAAAGGCGCCTTTGGCTTGTTGTGATATTGATATGATTCGCATAATGACCCTTACAACATTGATCAAATTTATAAGTTCCTCTTAAAATGCAGCGCATGCATTTTTTAGATTTTATTAAGGAATGATGAAAACAGTTAGATTTACCAATCAATGAAAACCAGATATACGGCTATGAATAAAATAATCGTTTCGACCTTTTGCCTGCTCATGATCCTCGCTTGCGCCGGCAAAGATAAAACTGCTACAAGTCCGGATGATGTAGCTGCCGGCGAACAGATCTATAAAAAATATTGCCTACTCTGTCACGGAGCAGATGGGAAGCTAGGCATTAATGGTGCGAAGGATATCACCGTTTCACCATTAACGCTTGAAGAAAGGGTAGCCCTGATCAACACCGGCAAAAACCTGATGACACCATTCGAAGGTATCCTCACACCGGATCAAA
>JANMVA010000115.1:0-3423 GCA_031392195.1 Saprospiraceae bacterium
TTTGATCCGGCGAATCGTTCATTGATCCTGTTTTCAAAATCACACGATGGAGGCTTGACCTGGACTGATCCACTAACGATTAGCAGCCAATCCGGTGATTGTGTCGACAGCGATAACACGGTCGAAGGTGCGGTGCCCACTGTTGGTTTGAATGGAGAAGTATACGTCTCCTGGGCAGGACCAAATGGAATTGTATTCAATAAATCACTCGATCGGGGAAAATCATGGCTCGCTCACGAAACACCGGTTGATCCAATGCCAACAGGCTGGGATTATCATATATCAGGCATCACGCGCTCCAATGGATTGCCCATCACGATTTGTGATACAAGTCAAAGTGCATATCGCGGCACGATTTATATCAACTGGTCCGATCAGCGCAATGGTAGCGACGACACGGATATCTGGCTTGCCAAATCAACCGATGGAGGTGAATCATGGAATACACCTATTCGCGTCAATGACGACAGCGCGGGGAAGCAACAATTCTTCACCTGGATGGCTATCGATCAGACAAATGGCTATCTCTATTTTATTTTTTATGATCGCCGCGATCAGATTGGTGACTGGACAGATGTCTATCTCGCTGTATCGAAAGATGGCGGCAATACATTTATCAATCGCAAGATCAGCGAATCACCTTTTCTTCCCAACTCAGGGATCTTCTTCGGGGATTATACTAACATCACAGTGCATGATGGGATTGTTCGCCCCATCTGGACCAGACTTCATGATGGAGCATTGAGTATCTGGACGCATCTGACTACGGAAGAAATTATTTTGTCTTCAGAAAAAGAAGATGATGCAAACAATCTGAATATTGAAAATTATCCAAATCCCACCTCTGAGGAGATTTATGTGTCATTTAAACTTCCTGCACTCGCTACAATAAGCTTATCAATTCTTGACACGAAAGGAAATCTGCTACATAAAATAATTGCAGATGAAAAAAGAGGCTATGGAAAATATGTGGAAAAAATTGATGCAAAAAAATTAAATCTTGCACCGGGGATTTATCTTATTCAATTAAAGGTGGATGATCAGGTTAAGACGTTGAAACAGATTGTCATTAATTGAAAGTCAATAACCTGGAACTTTCGTGAGGCGTGAACCGTGAGCCGTGAGCCGTGAACCGTGTGTCTCATTTTCTCGTTCTCTCATTTTCTCATTCTTACCACTTCTTATAGCGCTTCCAACTGTTCACTAAGCTCCATCCAGGTTAATTCTATATCATGAAGTTTCGCTTTCGTCTCTTTCAACTCTCTGTCCCACTTCTGCAAGTCATCCAATGAAGGATCCTCTTTTAAAAAATTCTCTTCCAGTTTTTTCTTTTGTTGCTCCAGTTGCTCCATAGATTTTTCCGCACGGCGCAATGCTTTGCGAACCTCCTGGCGGTCTGCTGAAGAATCTGCCTTCTCAACTTTCTGGTCTGGTGTTTCTTCTACATACTCTTCTTCCTGTTCTTCTTTCCAGATTGCATAAGCAGTATATCCTCCCGGGAAATCTTTAACTACACCATCACCCTCAAGCACAAACAAATGATCTGCAAGTTTATCGAGCATGTATCTGTCGTGTGATGCAAGGATCACCACGCCCGGATATTCCATCAGAAAATCTTCGAGCACATTCAATGTAATGATGTCGAGATCATTGGTCGGCTCATCCAGGATCAGCATGTTGGGATTGGCCATGAGTATCGTCAGCAGATAGAGACGTCTTCGCTCTCCACCACTGATCTGCGAATAATAAACCTGTTGCTGAGGCCTTGGGAATAAAAACCTCTCAAGCAATTGCTCAGCTGTCAATTTGCCGCCGCCTTTCAATGGAATATAATCGGCGATATCGCGAACGATGTCAATGATCCTTTTATCTGTCGGCACATACAATCCATCCTGCTTCATGTGCCCGATGCGCAAGGTATCACCGTGTACGATCTTGCCTGCTTTCGGAGCCAACTCACCAGTCAGTATTTGTATCAGCGTCGACTTACCGGAACCATTAGGTCCAATCAATCCGACCCTGTCCTGGTTGGGAAACTTATAATCGAATTTTTTGATCAGCCATTGGTCCGGCACATAATAAAATCCGAGATTATGACATTCGAGAATTTTAGATCCCAATCGCTGCATGTCGATCTGCATCTTCACCGTATCCTGATACAAAACTCTTGCAGCCGAAGCTTTTACATTTTCAAAATTATCAATACGCGCTTTATTCTTCGTCGTACGGGCTTTCGGCATGCGACGGATCCAGTCAAGCTCTTTTTTCATGAGTTGCTTTGCCTTCTCTTGTGAAGAAAGCATCGACTCATTCAGCAAGGCTTTTTTCTCTAAATAATCGGAATAATTGCCCTGGTAACTTCTGAGGTTACCTCGATCGAGCTCAAGGATCTGATTACAAACCCTGTCCAGAAAATATCTATCGTGTGTTACAGTCAGAAATGTTTTATCAGATTGGATCAGATAATTTTCGAGCCATTCCACCATGTCCATGTCCAGGTGGTTAGTTGGCTCATCTAATATGATCACATCAAGACGTGACAAAATAATTTGCCCCAGCGATAATCGTTTCTTCTGTCCCCCTGAAAGTAGTCCAACCAATTTATCCGGATCGTCGAGATGGAGTTGATGCAATAATTGCAACATCGTCGATTCGACATCCCATGCGTGATGATCATCCATCCGCACAGCAGCCTTTTGCATGGCGGATTCATCTCCTTTCAATGCGGCATTGTGATGATCCGCCCAGGCTTTGATATCCGGCAGATCGATCTCCATCAATGTCTCCAGTATTGTTTTCGAGGGGTCCAGCTCAGGCTCCTGGTCAAGATATCCAACTCTGATGCCCGGTGAAACGATCACTTTGGCATGTTCACCTTCCGCACCGATCACGCCACTCATGATCTTCATGAGCGTGGTTTTGCCCGATCCGTTTTGAGCAATGAGTGCAATCTTGTCCCCACGGTTTACTCTCAGATCGATCTTATCAAGTAAGATTTTCTCTCCGAATGATTTGGAAACTGATTCGAGGGTTATGTAATTCATGGGAGGGCAAAGGTAGTAAAAGGCGAAGGCGGAGGCGGAAGCTGGAAAACAAGGCTAAGGCTAAGGCGGAGGCTAAGGAATTAAATTTGTAGTGGCGGGGCTTGCCCCCGCTTTGGTAAATATTAAGAGGTTGAGGTTAAAAAGTAGGGACAGGTCGCGACCTGTCCCTACTCATTTAAATTTTAGATGGCGTCCTTCGCCTCCGCCTTCGCCTTCGCCTCAAACTTAGGCTCCGCCTAAGACTTATGATTTATCGCCATCAAATCCTTCATGATATGCAGCGTCTCTTCGATGTAAATATCCTTTCCAAGTGACTCCATCCATGCCTGGTTACGACCGATCCTGGAACTATCTAATTGGATAGCGGGTAGATCTAAAG
>JANMVA010000250.1:0-3908 GCA_031392195.1 Saprospiraceae bacterium
TCCCGCGCGGTGACTTCTTTCGACATTCACTCTTGTGTAAGCACCGACATCATTTAACCTGCCCGTCGGCACAAGTTGGTCAGCGTAATCCATATAATATCCTACAATCTCTGCATTGAAATTTCCTTTGGCAAACCTGAATCCAAGTTCATTGTCCCAGAGCTTTTCTGATGATGGCCTGCTGCCTGGAGCAGAGTTTACATAGTCATCCCGATTAGGTTCTTTGTTCATCAATCCAGATAATGCATACAGCGAACTGTTTTCAGAAAGTGTATAACTGAGTCCCACTTTTGGATTGAAAAAACGATGCCTGACTTTTTGATCAGTTAGAGTTCCATTTTGATCCGGCCCTTCGAATTGATATGTGATCCATCTTCCTTGCAGATCCACTGTGGCACCTAGTTTTTCAGTGATCTTGGTATTGCTTCGGGCGAAAACATTCCAGTCGTTTTTTTCCGCTTCATTGAAATAGTAGTTATAAGGACCGTTAAGCGGGTTGTCTTGAATCCAAATCACCTGACCAAAATGATTTCCACGGTATTTATTCCAGCCGCCTCCAATGAGGAGATATCTTTTCAAAGGGCTTCCGATCTGAATTGTAGATGTGAATCCATAGAAGTGATTGTCAAGCCATCGTCTTCGAATCAGGTCTGATATATTTGGATTTAAACCATATTCATTCAGGTTCTGATCAGCTTTATATTGTTCAAAAAAGCCAAGCCCTTTTGTATAATGCAGAGCATTCGTCCATCTTGCAAATGGTGTGATGGCCTGGTCAACATGCAGCTGATAATAAGTCTGCCGGTAATCATCTACTTCATTATCATGCGGATCACCAATACTTTTTTCAATACCCGCGGTATTAAAACTGCGAAGTGAATCATTAAATACATATTGTTCAGGCACACCATTCCATGACTGGTAAGTCAGTTCATCACCATGTGCATAGATAAATCGAACATTCGTCAGATCATGATGATATCCAAGTGAACCATACAAAGAATACATTTCGCTGCTTGCACGATCAATAAATCCTTGTGATTGAATAAAACTGCCACGGCCATCGAGTGTAAATCGTCCTTTGAGCAGACCACTGCCAAGATTGAGTGATGCGTTTTTTGTATCAAAACTTCCGACGCCGAATTCTGCCAGAACATATGGCTCATAATGAAATGCAAGTGTATTGAGATGAATGCCTCCACCGAGATCTCCTGCACCCGGCTGGCTCCATCCGATGCCTCGCTGGATCTGCACATTCGTTGTACTGCCTGCGATATCGGGCAGATCTACCCAAAAGACATTGTGTGATTCCGCATCATTGACAGGAATGCCGTTGAGAGTGACATTGATGCGTGTAGGATCAGTTCCCCTTATCCTCAGCCCTGTATATCCGATACCGTGTCCCGCATCTGAAGTCACCACCAAAGAAGGACTCCCTTCAAGCAAGTACGGCATATCCTGTCCGGTATTGTTGGCGAGCAAATCTGCTTTTGAAAGATTATCATGTGTGACAGGTTCATTCACTCCCGCTCTTTTGGCAACAACACTGATCTCATTGATTTCAATATTGCGGGGAATATGCAATGTGACATCGATGCTGCCACGCAATTCCACTTTTTTTCGGCGGATACCATATGGTGTGATGAGCACAACCTCATATGATCCCGATTTTAGATTTTCAAAACGGAAGACACCTAGCTCAGTGCAGGTTTGCTGATGAAAGACACCTTCTCCTCTGAGTTCGGCGGTAGCAAATGCATAAGGTTGTTCATTCTCATCAAGTCCGCGGCCGAGGATATAATATTGGCTAAAGGCCATTTGTCCACATCCGATCATGATCAGGATAAGAAAAGTCTGGAAAGATGCTCCAAAAATGAATTTGCCATGGTTGGCACAGGTAAGTTGTGTAATCATTATTTACTTTTTTCCCTTTCCGGGATTATCCGGACAGGTTCGATGGGTTTGATCTCAGCCTGAAATTTTAGGCACCCCAGTTACTGGAATGCCCCAAAGGTAAGTACTTTTTCCTTCTGGCTTTTTCAACACGGCCCCACAGATTTAGCCGCATTATATTTGACCCGCATTTGAAAACAACCGGCACACATGTTTGGATGCCGGGTACCCAATTTCTTTAATCGTAAAAACAGTCCAATGAAATACAATGTGATCGTGATCGGCAGTGGGCCAGGGGGTTATGTGGCAGCTATCCGGGCCAGCCAGCTTGGATTAAAGACCGCCATCATCGAAAAGGAGTCTTTAGGAGGAATATGTCTCAATTGGGGTTGCATCCCTACCAAGGCATTATTGAAAAGTGCCGAAGTATTCCACTATCTCCAGCATGCAAAAGATTATGGTATCAATGTTGAGAACCCTTCCACTGATATAGGAGCGATTGTGAAAAGATCCAGAAGTGTGGCCGATGGAATGAGCAAAGGCGTTCAATTCCTGATGAAGAAGAATAAAATCGATGTCATCATGGGAGCCGGTAAACTGGCAAGAGGCAAAAAAGTAGATGTGACAGACAGTGCAGGAAAAGTAACTTCATACGAAGCCGATCATATCATCCTCGCAACAGGAGCGAGAGCAAAAGCACTTCCGAATATTCCGATTGATGGAGAAAAAGTAATTGAATACAGAAAGGCAATGGTTCCCGAAAAAGCACCGAAGGCTTTAGTTGTAATCGGTGCAGGTGCCATAGGAGTTGAGTTCGCTTATTTCTATCATGCTATGGGTACTAAGGTAACGGTGATCGAATTTTTAGAACAAGGTTTAGTGCCCAGAGAAGACCCGGATATTTCAAAAGAACTGACGAAGCACTTCACAAAAAGTGGAATCGATGTGATGGGAAATACTTCTGTAGAAAAAGTTGACTCATCAGGTAAGTCAATTACTGTGACTGCAAAAGACAGGAAGACCGGAAAAGTAACGGAGATCAATTGTGATCTCGTTCTTTCTGCCGCCGGCGTCATGTCCAACCTGGAGAATCTGGGACTCGAAGCATTGGGAATCAAAATAGATAAAGGAAAAGTAGTTGTCAATGAATGGTATCAAACGAATGTTCCCGGTATCTATGCTATAGGTGATATCACAGATGGCCCTGCACTTGCACACGTTGCATCAGCAGAAGGGATCACATGTGTTGAAAAAATTGCAGGTCATCATACCTCACCTATCGATTACAACAATATCCCTTCATGCACATATTGTCAGCCGGAAATTGCTTCTGTGGGAATGACAGAGCAGCAAGCAAAGGAGGCGGGGTTTGAATTGAAAATTGGAAAGTTTCCTTTTACGGCAAGTGGTAAAGCAAAAGCTGCAGGACATCCGGAAGGTTTTATCAAGCTGATCTTTGATGCGAAATACGGAGAGATCCTGGGTGCGCACATGATCGGTGCCCATGTGACTGATATGATTGCCGAAATCGTCGTTGCCCGCAAGCTTGAATCAACCGGTATGGAAATTATAAAATCCATTCATCCGCATCCAACCATGAGTGAATCGATCATGGAAGCTGCTGCTGCAGCCTATGGCGAAGTCATTCATCTTTAATTTTTTTTAGAAATAGAACAGGATGCAGGAAACCAGGCCCTTGATATTAGTTACTAATGATGACGGCATGTTTGCGCCTGGCATCAAACGCTTAGTGAGCATAGCGCAGCATATGGGTGAAGTCATCGTCGTTGCTCCCAACTCACCTCAATCTGCTAAAGGCCATGCCGTGACGCTCGCTGACCCCATCCGGTTACATAAAGTCAAAGTTTTTGAAGGTATTGAAGCCTATGAATGTTCCGGCACACCGGTGGACTGCGTCAAGCTTGCAAAGAATGTGTTGCTAAAGAACCGGAAAATAGATCTGTGCGTCTCAGGGATCAATCATGGATCAAATGCATCCATCAACATTCTTTATT
>JANMVA010000338.1:0-2782 GCA_031392195.1 Saprospiraceae bacterium
AATTGAAGAATGGCTTCGGATTCTTTTCCATAAGTGAGATGGGCGTAATTGTTTCCTTCCCGTTCGCCTGTGACTACAATGCGACGGCTGAGCGCAAAGGGAGCTCTCAATGTCCTAAAGTCCCAAATCTGACCTGGCCCGGACGACGTCACCATTGTCCGGTCAGGCAGGTATTCATTAGCATAGTAGAGGGTATCATCAGCCAGCCTGGCCCAATTCATTTGCTGAGCACTCGCGTGCATACACATAAAGACACCTATGCAGGTCGATATGATCCGGGTCATTGCATCCATTGAAGACCTACAAATTTATAATACTCACCCTGAAGTTGCATCAGCGACATATGATCGCCCGATTCAACAATCCGGCCGTCCTGTAATACAACTATCTGGTCAGCATGTTGCACAGTCGATAACCGGTGCGCAATCACGATCGACGTACGCCCTTCCATGATCACAGCCAATGCTTCCTGTACCAGCCTTTCCGATTTGGAATCAAGAGAGGCCGTAGCTTCATCCAGGATCAGGATCGGGGGATTCAATAACAACGCTCTCGCCAACGTAACCCGCTGTCGCTCACCACCACTCAGTGTACTTCCGCGATCACCCACCATCGTATCATATCCATTCGACATCGTCATGATGAAGTCATGGATGTGCGCCACTTTCGCCACCTCCATCACTTCTTCCCGCGTTGCATTAGGTTTACCAAAAGCGATATTGTTGAAAATCGTATCGTGAAATAAAACAGGATCCTGGTTGACGATCCCCATCAGGCTGCGCAATTGCTTGATGTCAAATTCACGAATGTCTGTTCCATCAATGCTGATGCTGCCATGCGAAACATCATGAAAGCGCGGCAACAGATCTGATAATGTAGATTTACCTGTTCCACTCGCACCAACGATCGCAACGATCTGACCTTTTTTAATCTCCAGATTGATGTCTTTCAGTACCCACTCACCTTGTTCGGAATATTTAAAACCAACATCTTCAAATTTAATGCTCTGTTGAAATGAATGGATGGGTTTCGCATTTGGCTTCTGAGGAATTTCTTCATTATTTTCTGTGATCTCATTGACACGATCAACGGCGGCCAATCCTTTTTGAATATGATAATATGCCGATGAAAATGCTTTTGATGGAGCGATCACATTGAAAAAGGCATATAGGAATGCAAAAAATGTCTCCGGTTTTATTTCAGATCGGAATACAAGATGCGCACCATACCACAAGAGCACTGCGACAATGGCGATCCCCAAAAATTCTGAAAGCGGTGAAGAAAGATCCCGGCGGTAATTTATTTTGGTCAGCAACTTCCGGTACCGCTCATTGATCATCCCGAACCGTCGCTTCTGATATTCCTGTGCATTGAATCCCTGCACGATCCGCATGCCATTGAGGCTTTCTTCTACATGGATGACGAGGTCGGATAGTTGGCCTTGAACTTCTTTGGATTGCTTCTTCAGGTTCCGGCTGATGCGGCCAACAATAAATACGGTGATGAAAATTAATACAAAAACAAAACCGGTCAGTCGCCAGCTGGTCAGCATCATAAAGGTGATGCTTCCGATGATGACGATCGGTTCTTTAAAAACCGTCTCAATGACATTGAGAATCGAATATTCGATCTCCTGCACATCCGTACTGATGCGTGACATGAGGTCACCTTTTTTTCCCCGCGTAAAAAATGCAAGCGGCAGGTGCATGTATTTTTTATAAACCTCATTACGCACATCCCGCACTATTCCATTTCGCACTTTCGCCATGAATACAAGCGAGAGATAACGGAATAAATTTTTAAGAAAAAAAATCGTCACGAAAGTGATACATACGATCAACAACGCCCCTTCATTCGAATATTTTTCGACCAGCTTACCAAATACATATTCAAGCCAGTCCTGGAGATGATTAAAACTAAAAGCTACATATTCTGTAGGCGGCTCAACGCGTCCGAATAAGATCTGGAAAAAAGGAATGATGATCGGAATGCTGATCACCATGCATATTGCCATCAGGACATTGCAAAGGATGTTCATGAAGACAGGTCCCTTATAACCCTTCAGATAATGAAGCAACTGGCGCAGGGGCGCTTGCCCTGAAGTGGCCATTAGTCTTCCAGCTTAAAATTGTCGAGGAATCCGGTGTGAAAATCACCTTTCCTGAAGGCCGGATCCTGCATCAGTTTTTTATGGAACGGAATCGTCGTCTTGATCCCTTCCACGATAAACTCATCCAGTGCCCGCTGCATTTTCAAAATGCAATCCTCGCGTGTAGGAGCTTTGCAGATCAGCTTGGCAATCATGCTGTCGTAATAAGGAGGAATTGTATAGCCTGCATACACATGTGTATCTACGCGCACACCATGACCTTTCGGACTGTGAAAGGATGTGATCTTTCCCGGACTCGGCATGAAATTATTATAAGGATCCTCAGCGTTGATGCGGCATTCCATCGCGTGATTGTTCGGATAATAATTCTTCCCTGAAATCGGAATACCGGCAGCCACTTTGATCTGTTCTTTGATTAGGTCATGATCGATCACTTCTTCAGTAACCGGATGTTCAACCTGGATCCGCGTATTCATTTCCATGAAATAAAAATTCTTGTGCTTGTCGACAAGAAATTCAATCGTACCTACACCTTCGTAATCTATGGATTTGCCGGCTTTGATAGCGGCCTTACCCATTTTATTTCGAAGAGATTCATCCATGAATGGTGATGGAGATTCTTCTAAAAGTTTTTGATGACGCCGTTGAATCGAGCATTCCCTTTCTGAAAGA
>JANMVA010000344.1:0-10163 GCA_031392195.1 Saprospiraceae bacterium
CCTTTCACTTATGTAGAACAAATGCCTGCTTTCCCTGATGGTACAGAGGCGATGTACAAGTATATCTATGACAAGATCAAATACCCTGCAATTGCCCGCGAAAACGGCATTTCAGGACAGGTGATCGTGCAGTTTGTAGTATCCAAAGAAGGTGATATCCAAAAAGCAAAAGTGGTCAGAGGCATCGGTGGTGGCTGCAACGAGGAAGCGTTGAGAGTTGTGAATGGCATGCCTCGTTGGAAACCGGGTAAACATAACGGACGCGCCGTGCCTGTTACGTTTACACTGCCGATCAAGTTTGTGCTGCAATAAAAATGAATGACAGCATCGTCAGGAGGCTTTTTCTATTGTTGCTTGGCCTGACATATATTGGTTTAGGTATTTTTATTTACCTCAAAAAAGTCATCATCTCTCCCTGGGGAGAAATATTGGCGATCATGTTTTTCGCCTACGGATCCTGGAGAGTATATCGATCGGTCACTTCGACTAACGCTCAGTGACCAACAGATTTCCTTCTTGACAACAGACGTACGTCACTTCGATCCCGATAGCTATCGGGACTCAGTGACCGAAAAAAAAATTAAAGCCTGGTTGTGAGACCGGGCTTTTTTTATGGGTCAATTCGACTAACGCTAACTGACCGATAGATTTTCAAATAAACTACTGATTGGGAACAAAGCAAAACAGAAGAAATTAGAGTCTCTTTAATCTGAATCGAGTTAGAAATCTGCAGGTCGTTGAGCGTTAGTCGAAACGACCTTATGTAAACCATGATTTCCCCGCATCTCTATAGTATAACCTCTAAAACAAAAGACTATGGAAAAGCTCTGGAATTTCAATCGCACAATGGATGAGATCGTGTTCGAAGGCCGTAACAAATTGTATGGGGCTTTTGAATTGAGAAGTCATTACAGTCAGAGGATGGCGAGAGCCATGCTGATGGCTGTTCTTTTCTTTGTGGTACTTTTTAGTGCTCCGCAAATCATTGGGTTGATTTTGGGAAGACCGGTCGTGGAAGTAGTGTTTACGGCTGATGGGCCGATCGTCTATATGCCACCTCCTCCGGAAATCGAGCCTCCCCGAATGAAACCTGCTGCACCTCCTGCCGCAGAGGCACCTGAAGTAGAAACAGTTCGAAATGATCCGCCGAGAGTAGTGAATGAGGATTCACAAGAACCGGAATCACCTCCACCAACGCAGGAAGACCTATCAGGGGTTGTTGTGGGAAATGAAAACCGGGAAGGGACCGAAGGTGATTTTGTGGATGCACCGATGGAAAATAATTCTCCTGGTACCGAGCCTATTGTAACAGAACCTGCAGTTGAAAAGCCCATGCTCTATGCTGAACAAATGCCCGAATTCCCGGGTGGTTTAGAGGCCCTTTACGAATTCATCAGCGATAATGTAAAATACTCCGGCATTGCCAGGGACAACAGGATCTCAGGGAAGATCATTGTCCAGTTTGTCGTCTCTAAGGATGGGGATATCCTCGGAGCTAAAATCCTCAGCGGGCTTGGCGGCGGCCTGAATGCCCAGGTATTGGCGGCTGTCAATAAAATGCCACGCTGGAAGCCCGGAAAGCACAACGGAAGGGCTGTACCTGTTACCTTTACCCTGCCGGTTAAGTTCGAGCTGAAAGGTTAGTGCGAATCCTATTCTCCCGGGGATATCCACTTTCATTATAAGCTCATTAACGGAACTTAACATCAACTTAACCTCCCGGATTGTTATACAATACGTCGTACACTCGTATATCAAGCATTAATGACCAACCCAATGACCAACTACATTCTACTCTTCAATCTGATATACCTGTTGTCCATGACTGCATGTGTGAAAAAGCCGGAAGAAATGACGGGGCCAACGATCGGTTCGCTCGACATCATCGCTGATGAAAACCTTCGGTATATCATCGAGCAGGAAGAGGACATTTTTGAGCGGACGTATAAATATGCGAAGGTGAATATCACTTACATGCCTGAAGTGGATCTGTTCAAACAATTTATGGCTGACAGTATAGAAGCTGTGATCACAGCGAGAAATCTGACGGAAGAAGAAATGCAATTTTTTATCAACCAGAATGTACATCCGCGTGAATATGCTTTTGCAACAGGAGCGATTGCTTTTGTGAGCAATAAAAACGTACCTGATACAGCATACACCTACGAAGACATGGTTTCATCCTGGAGAGATAAAAGCAAGGGTAAAGTTTTTGTGATCGAAAATGCTAAATCCGGGATTACACATCAGGTGATGAGCATCCTGGATACGACAGCTCTTCCTTCGCATTTTTATGCATTGAACTCAAAACAGGAAGTGATTGATTATGTCCGGACACATGATACCTCTATCGGGATCATGGACTGGAGTGATATCAGTGACAGTGACAGCAGTATGTCAAACGAAATACTAAGCCAGATCCGTTTATTAGGGATCAGCAGGCCGGCAGATTCGACCCAGTTTGGCTTTGTTCAGCCGTACCAGTACAATCTGCAGGATCATAAATATCCTTTCACCAGGGATCTGTATTTTATCAGTACCACCGGGATGACGGATGTGGGCCTTGGGTTCGCTTCGTTTATTGCCGGGGAGATCGGGCAGAAGATTATCCTGAAAGCAGGATTATTGCCAAAATATCAGTCGGAAAGGATCATCGAGATCAATACTACGTCTGATATAAAAGTGGTGAAATGAACCCAATAGTTTAATCCCATGTTGCATTTTTGCACTCATACATTAAAAGACCTTAAAATGAAACAATTGTTTTTTTCGCTTATCCTCTCTTTCCTGTTTGTCATGGGAAATGCCCAGAGCTCTCTTCAGGAGGGGATCAAAGCTTTGGAGAATGAGAACTATAATCTTGCCGAAAATATATTCAACTCCTTATGCAAAGCAGACCCGAAAAATTCCGTAGCTCATTACTGGCTCGGTGAAGTCAGCTATGCCAAAGAAGAATATACTGAAGCTGAGAAGCGCTATAAAAAAGGATTAGAAACAAATCCTCAATGTGCCGAATGTCACATCGGATTAGGTAAGCTTGACCTGGATAAAGGAAAAGTACCGGAAGCTGAAAGTCATTTTGAATCTGCTATACGGATCAATAAAAAAAGTGCCAGTATAAAAGGCCTTATAGGAGATGCATATCTCTATACGAAGAAGCCGAATGCAAATAAAGCCATTGAATATCTGACACTGGCCAGTGATGGTGATCCTAAAGTTGGAAAGTACTGGGCTCACCTTGGTGATGCTTACAATCTCGCCGGTAATAACGGAGAGGCGATGACTAATTATGAAAGAGCAGTTGAGAAAGATCCGACCAACACAGAAGCCTATATCCGTATGGCGCGTATCTGGAGAGCAGCGAAGCAGATCAATGATGCCATCCCGCATCTCGAAAAAGCTATGCAGTTAGCTCCGGATGACGCTCGTCCGATTAAAGACTTGTATGAATTGTACATCTATGCAGGTAAGTATGATAAAGTTGTTCCGTTATTGGAAAAATATATTGCCTTATCAGGTACCGATGTGGAAGCTAGAGTACGTCTTGTCAAATTCTTAGCTTTCCAGGCTAAGGATTATGAAAGAGCGATCACGGAAGGTGAGAAATTATTACTGACCAGTCCGGATCAATACACATTGTACAGATGGTTGGCATGGTCTTATGTAGGCCAGGCTAAAATGATGGAAGCCCAAAAGACTGCCGGTGATTCAATTGATGAAGCCAAGCTCAAAGTATACTGGAAGAATGCATACGATCACAGTGTCAAGTTGTTCGATGATATCGCCAAAAAGCAAGAGCGTAAATCCTATCCGGAAGATTATGATCACTGGGCGTTGTCAGCTTTAAAGACGGGTAGCCTTGAAAAAGCTGCACATATCTACAGGAAGTACATCGAGCTGGAACCAGCACGTGCCAATGAGATCTATGGTACTCTGGCAAGGACGTATTATGACTCTGCACAGCATGAGCAGGCCATCAAGTATTACAAGCTCAAAGCGATCGAGAAACCGCTGACAACTTCGGAAGAATATTATCGCGCACTTGCCCATTATCATCTAAAGCAAAATCTTGAATCTGATTCTGCCTTTGCACGAATACTTGTACTAACTCCAAATTATGTTCAGGGTCACTTGTATCGCGCAAAGATTGCAAACAGAATAGACTCAACAAACACTTTATTCCTGGCCTTGCCTCATTATGAGAAGGTGATTGAGTTTGCTACTGTTGACGAAGCAACCCAGGAAAAGAATAAGAGGCAGTTGTTGGAAGCTTATCAATGGATGGGTGTATACTATGTTCAGCAAGGTGACAATGTGAAAGGAAAAGAATTTTTCCTGAAGATGCTCGCCCTGGATCCTGGAAACGCAAAAGCACAAGAGTATATCGAGATCCTTGAGCGATAACGTTGGATACTATTTGGCTTGAGATTTAGGTCTCAGGCTGAGAGATAGAGAGAAGGCAGCTGCGAGGCTGCCTTTTTTATTTTGGATTTTGGATTTTGGATTTTAGATTTTATTATAAATTTTGTATTTACCTGAAATCCCAAGCTCTATTCAGGTGCTATTGGCTTAATATCTAAACACTGGTTACTACTGTTTCACTGCGCTCCGCTTAGTGAGCAGGATGAATTCTTTCTAGAATAGGCTGATCCCGATAGCTATCGGGATCAATTGCATCTATAAAAATTTTAATAGGGCTATTGAGCGGAGTGAAATGGCTTGTGCAGAAACTATGGCAATGACCTCAACACCGTAGTCCTCGCCATATATACCAGCACAAGCAAAATAAACCCAGCGATCAGCGGATAGTAATACAACTCCTCATACCGCTTGTACACACTAATCTCCACTTCTGTTTTCTCAAGGCGATCGATTTCATCATATACTCGTTGGAGGCGCTCGGCTGATGTGGCGCGATAATATTTCCCACCGGTCTCTTCGGCAATTTGTTGCAACAGTGCTTCATCGATTTCGACTGTGGTGAGTCCAAAACGGTATTCACCATCAGCACCTCTTCTCACCGGCGATAATGCCTGACCATAAATTCCTACACCGATGGTGTACACTTTTCTACCAAACTGTTTCGCCACTCCTGATGCAGTTGCCGGACGGATATAACCGGCGTTGTTGACACCATCTGTCAACAACACGACGACTTTGCTTTTCGCCTCACTGTCCTTAAGGCGATTGACAGCTGCTGCCAGTCCCATACCGATCGCAGTACCATCTTCCAGTTGTCCGCATTCAAGTCCTTTGAGATAATCAATCAACACCTGGTGATCGTGCGTGAGCGGACACTGCGTATAACTCTCGGCAGCAAATACGACAAGCCCAACCCGATCATAATTTCTGTGTGAAACAAAATCAACGGCAACCTGCTTGCTCACTGCCAACCTGTCCGGATTGAAATCTCTCGCCAGCATCGAAGACGATAAATCCATAACGAGAAAAATATCAATGCCTTCCCCTTTTACAATTTCTTCCCTGTTCTCCCGCTGAGGCCTGGCCATCGCGATAATAAATAATGCGATGGCCAACCAGAAGACAGGCTCGATCCATCTGTATAATCTTGTGCGCCATGATTGCGGAATCTTTTCTGACAGCGCTGGAACCTTCAATGCACTGATGTGCCCTGCCCTTCTCTGCTGCAACCGGAAAATGATCACCACCGGAATGATCTCAAGGAATAACAACCACAAGGGTGCTTCCAGCGCAATATTATTCCACAGGTTCATCAGCAGTGGATTTATCAGTAGCTATTTCCGGCGGAGGAATGAATAAAGTTTCTTCCACAAACTTGCGGACGCGCTGGATGGTGGTCGTATGAATATCGATACCCGGATTCCCTTTAGCAAACTTGATCAGGTCGGATACAGAAAGCAAATGAGCTGTATCATCAAGCAAATCAGCAGACAATGATTGTTGACGTAATTGGTAAATGATCTCATCTGATGTCTGCTCCAATGCATTGATCGAATATCGCCTTTCGAGATACCCGCGCAGAATGGCGGTGAGCATGGTATAATGCTCTTTGATCTCTCCACTCTGCCACAGACGTTTTTCTTCCAGCTCATCCAATGCACGGAATGCCCATTCGTGAGGCAATGGATCCGGAACTATAACTTCCGGCTCTTCAACTTTTCGGTTTCGTTTTCTCCACCATAAATAAAGTCCCACGAGAATGGCCAATGCGATTAGGAAGTGCGGGATGTATTTTTTATAATAACCGAGGCTGAAAGGTTGCTTGATGATATCCTTGATCGGTGCCAGACCAGATGAATCCGGTTCGATGGAATGAACCATGACCGGGATATCATTGGTAATAATGGTATCAATCTGATTGCCGTCACGTATCGCCACTTTCAAAGCAGGTATCCTCACCCATCCTGTATCGAATACAGCAATATTCCATGTTGCTCTTGTTGAAGCTGGATTTTTATTATCGATTTGAGGACCACTGACGACTTCAATGCCCTGCATGGTGTCAGGCCAGACTTCATTGATGTTCCTCCATTCCCGGCCATCAGCCAGATTAGTCGTAATGGTTGCTTTCAACTGATCTCCGATGACTGCTTCCGTGCGATCAACCGTAAGGACAGTTTGCGCATGCACACATAAGGTAAATAGAACAAACAGGAGAAAGATCAGCCACTTCATCAGTTGGCTCTTTGTTTGAAAAACCGGTGTAGGTCCTGGATATAAGATTGATCAGTCGTCAATGTGATGATATCACTTTGATTGCGCTTGAATTGCTCTTTAAAATCCAACAGGCGTGTTGCATAATTCAGTGCATAGGCATGGCGGGTTGCGGGATCAGAGGTATCGACCAGTCTTATTTTTTCTGTTTCCGAATCTTTCATCCGGATCAGACCTGCATTTGGCAATGAGCTTTCGGCCGGATCATGCACATGGATACCGATCACATCATGACGACGGGAGGCAATGCGCAAGGTCGTTTCAAAATTATTTGAAATAAAATCGCTCATGACAAAGGCAATGCATTTTTTCTTGATGACATTGGTCACATAAGCGAGCGGAACATTGATATCCGTTTTTTTTCCTGATGGCTCGAAGTAAAGTAGTTCGCGAATGATACGCAGTAAATGCGTTCTGCCTTTCTTGGGAGGAATATACATTTCCATTTTATCCGTAAAAAGGATCAGGCCCACTTTGTCATTGTTTTGCAACGCTGAAAAACCAATCACCGCACACAGCTCTGCTAACCATTGATTTTTCCATTGCTCACCTGTCCCGAAATAAACGGATGGACTGACATCCACCATCAATATAATAGTGAGTTCACGCTCCTCTTCGAATACCTTGATGTGAGGCTCACCGGTCCTGGCGGTTACATTCCAGTCGATATCTCTCACTTCATCACCGTACTGGTACGCGCGGACTTCGCTGAAAGACATGCCCCGGCCTTTAAATGCAGAATGATACTCACCTGAAAAAATATTTTTGCTCAAGCTTTTCGTCTTGATCTCAACTTTCCGTACGCGCTTGAGCAGTTCACTCGTATCCATAATTCAGGCTTGAGTTTCAATCCTATTTTACCAACCGAAGTATCGCCAGTATTTCTTTTTGATAAAGGGTTTGCTGTCAACAACAGAGAGCTGATGAATATCATCTCCGTAGATCATGTTGAATTCCGTCAGCATGACCAGTCCACCCTTGGCCGGTACGAGATGGCTATAACCTGCACCGCGAAGCCAGTTCATATATTCTTCATCATGATCCTTACCGGTGCGCAGCAGGGTCAGGTCACATGCTTTCTTCTGATCATCCGGTGTATTGAGCAGATCTGATCCGGTGAGAAAAAGATCTTCTTTCTTTAACCAGACAAAACTTTCACGGCGTGTCGAACCCGGATTAATATAGGTGATCAATCCGCTCACATAATTATCTCCGGAATCAAATACTTCCATCCATCCCGATGATCTGTGCACCAGCCGGCCTGAAGTACCCGGCTGATTGATCGATGTCAGATGAGCTACCCCATCATTCCATGATTTATCGATCCATTGGTCGAGCCATGCATTGAATGATTTACTCTTCAGGTCCGGATACACAAAGTCGAGGAAGCCCATCGAATTATCAAAATGACGTATGCTCAAAGGGATCGTATTCCTGATCGAAGCACTGTATTCTTTTCCATCCAGCACCACTTTATAAATGCCCGCATCCTTCTGACGCATCTGAACACGGATCGGTGCCCCTGTTGAATTTTGCAATACTGTATTCCAGATCGAACAAGTGCCATCCAGGCAGTAACCTTCAAATCTGGAAAACTCATTATTCCTTTTCGCGATGCCGGAAACAATTCCAAAGTCCATTTTCTGAACGGAGATCCATAGCTCAGGATTGACATCGACTTTAATCCATTCTGCCGAGGGCTTAAAGTTTTTAATCTTAATGATCGACGTTGGATACGCTACAATGTCGAACAACCTGCTTTGATCAGCAGACATCCATTCGAGCAGCAATTGATCTGCTTTGATCGAGCCTTTGAGATATCCGGTGAGCCTGTCATATTCATCTCTCTCCTGCAACTGGACGAGATCTTTTTTTGTCCAGTCTCCAAGCAACCTATGCACGCGCTGATCGCCTTTGTGAATGAGATATCCGGCAATCTGATTGCTATCGGATGCAAGCGTAATCATGACCGGATGATAATCGGCCAGAACGCCCTCGTAGGTTTGCTGCCACTTCACGCGTGTGAGTTGCGAAAGGATCCACGGATCATTTTTGATCTGTGCACCCAGGGACTGGCAGACAATAAATAATATAAAGAAGGTGAGTAGTCTGATCATGGTTGAATGCCTATGGCACTTCTATGCTGTTAAGAATGGTCCGGATAATGTCTTCCTGGCTGATGTTCTCCGCCTCTGCTTCATAGCTCAATCCAATCCTGTGCCGGAGCACATCGGGACATACCTGCCGGACATCTTCAGGTATCACATAGCCACGTCTTTTCATAAAGGCCATTGCTTTGGAAGCAATCACCAGGTTAATACTCGCACGGGGGGATGCGCCATAAGATATCAATGGTTTGATCTTCGCCAGATTTGATGTCTCAGGTTGACGCGTTGCAAACACGATATCGAGAATATAATTTTCAATCTTCTCATCCATATACACTTTACGGACAACTTTGCGTGCGCGAAGAATTTCTTCAGGAGACACAACCGGTTGGAGTTTGAGACTGGTCTCTCCCGTGAGTGAACGATGCATGATCATGCGTTCTTCATCCCGTTCCGGATAATTGATCTTTACTTTAAACATGAATCGATCTACCTGTGCTTCGGGTAGATTGTATGTGCCTTCCTGTTCGATCGGATTTTGTGTAGCCAATACGAGGAAAGGTTCTTTCAATTTGAATGTTTCGCCTCCGATGGTTACTTGTCGTTCCTGCATGGCTTCCAGTAAAGCGCTCTGGACTTTTGCCGGTGCACGGTTGATTTCATCTGCGAGAATGAACTGGGCGAAAATGGGTCCCTGCCTGACGCTAAACTGGCTGGTGGAAGGATTGTAGATCATCGTTCCAATAATATCTGCCGGAAGAAGGTCAGGTGTAAACTGGATCCGGCTGAAAGAGGCATCCACAGTGGAGGCAAGCGTCTTGATGGCCAGTGTTTTTGCAAGACCCGGCAGGCCTTCCAGCAGGACATGTCCATCAGAGAGCAGGCCCAATAAAAGCCGGTTGATCATATAGCTTTGACCCACGATCACGCGACCGCTGGCTTCAACGACTCTATCCACGAAAGCACTTTCGTTGTATATCTCCTGACTAAGTGCTTCTATGTCTACGCTGGCTTGCATGGTGGTTGTATTTTTAACGGACTGCGAAAATAAACTCTATGAAGCAATTCACCCCGAAAGCCTTTTTTAAGCTCTTGTTAAAGGGAATGCCGGATTTACCTGGTCTTTGTGCGATTGCTTTGGTGATCTTCTCCATTTCAGGGCTTTCCGGCCAGAATATGGATGTGGTCAATGCTATCAGGGAGCTGAAAGAGGGTTATCTGGTCGTCAGAATGCCTTCTTCCCGCGCTAAGATAGACACACTCACGCAAATGGTCAATCGGTCTAAAGGTCCTGATGATAAGCAAAAGCTTCAAAAGATGTTGCAGGAAGCTACAGAGGAACGAGATAGCCTGATCGCG
>JANMVA010000346.1:0-5581 GCA_031392195.1 Saprospiraceae bacterium
AGGGGTCATTGCTGATTGGAGAGAACCGGATGTGATCAGGATTGCACCTGTTCCGTTGTATAACACATCAAGCGATCTGGACAGTTTTATTCAGATCATCAATTCATTTCGTCCATAAAGAAGAATAGATCATGCCTGAACTCCCTACGCGGCGCCCCCTGCGTTCCTGCACTGCATGTCATTTCACTGCGTTCCAATTCCATATACGTTCCGGAAACGCCGGGGCGATCCATCCCCATAACTTTCCTTAAATTAAAATTGAACATTTCGAGTAATTCTCATTGGTTTTTTCCCAATGTTTAAGGTAGTAATAATTCAGTATGGCAAAATTACATCTTCTATATCTACTTTCATTCTTCATATTGATTGCCTGTAAAGTGGATACCGAACAAAAAACAAGAAAGCCTGAGATTGTCTACGAAGTCTTCGTCCAGTCTTTTCGCGACAGCAATGGCGATGGTATCGGTGATCTGCAGGGACTGATCTCAAAGCTTGACTATATCCACGATCTCGGTGCGACAGCGGTGTGGATCATGCCTTTTCATCCATCGCCTTCCTATCACAAATACGATGTGAGCGATTATTATGGTGTCCATGCAGACTACGGAACCATGGAAGACCTGGAACAACTGATCGCCGAACTCCACAAACGCAACATGAAATTCATCATGGATTTTGTGGTTAACCATACGTCTGCCGAACATCCATGGTTTGTCGAGTCAGTGACATCCAGGGAAAGTCCTTATCACGATTATTATGTCTGGCGGGATTATGATTCTGTTCAAAATGAGATCAACAAGAAGACGACCACTTTCGATTCAGACAATATCACTCAATGGCACCCGGGCAATGATGACAAAGACCGGTATTATGGTTTTTTCTGGAAAGGAATGCCCGATCTCAATTTCGATAATTCTAATGTTCGGAATGAGATCTACACCATTGGAAAATTCTGGATCGATAAAGGTGTAGATGGGTTTAGACTCGATGCTGCAAAACATATATACCCGGATGATCGCTTTGATGACACAAGATTGTTCTGGGAGGAATTTACCGATAAGATGAAATTAATGAAACCAGACATCCTCATCATCGGTGAAGTCTGGTCTGATCCTGCAACACTTGCCACACTTTTTAAAGGTTTGCCCTCGCTGTTCAATTTTGAATTGACCCGTGCGATACCACAAATGATCAATACAGGCGATAAACATGCATTCGTCAATTCCTATAATTCAATTTCTTCTGCTTATCACAATAAAGATGTACCATTTGATGATGCGATCATCCTCAGCAATCATGATATGACCAGGATCCGGTCTACTCTGAATCATGATATTGAAAAATCAAAAATCGCAGCTTCCATTCTTCTCACTTTACCGGGTACGCCCTATATCTACTATGGGGAAGAGATTGGCATGCTCGGGACGAAGCCTGATCCGCAAATTCGCGAACCTTTCTTGTGGGGCGATTCCAATTTTAAGGATACATCCTGGATGGTGCCTGTTCATTCCATTCCGGGCCAGGTCACCCCAGTACAGGAACAATCAAATGATCCATTGTCTATTCTGAATCATTACAAAACATGGATCAGCCTGCGCAAACAAAATCCCACACTTGCTTTCGGAGAATTAAACATGATCCATCACGATCATCAGGACTTACTGTTGTATTCAATCAATGATCAACAGAACACATACATCATTGCGCATAATATCGGAAGCCAGACAATACCCTACTCACTTCCGGCTAAATCACAAATCATATCCCATCATAGGGAGGATAAAAAAGAAGAAACGTTCCATTTGTTACCATTCTCCTCGGTGGTCATGACGATAAAAGAATAAATGCCAGGAACTATCCTGTGCCATCACCTTTGATTTTCCGGGTCTATCAGGATTTGCCACCCACGACGATTTTATGTCGGGATGATCGGTCCGCTTTTGACAATGATGACTGTACGTATTCAATGTCCTCCAGCAGCCTTTTGGCATCTTTATCTTTTGAATCCCATTTTTGAATTGCCTGGGCATGGAAAGTTGCCTGCTCAAAATTTTCCATCCAATAATAAGCAAGAGCCAGGTTATAATGACAGATATGCTTTAATCGATCTCCATCCTTGGAACCGGTTTTATATTTTTTTTCGGCTTCTGAATAAAAAGCAAGGGCAGGCTTGATTTTAATTTTAACCTCATCCAAGGCTTTGTCCGCACTCATCAGCTTAAAACCATTCTTGATGATCTCCACATTCTGCTGGAATACGTCATATTCCGGATGTTTTTTCTTGCCCATTGTTTCAAACCTTGCATTGTCTTTCATACGACGGTAGCCAAACTGGTTGTTGATCAGATCCGATACTTGCCTTAATCCTTCTCTCATTAATTCCCGATGGAGATCAGCCACTTTCGTTTTTTTATGAACACGCCAATGCGATTGCAGTTCCGAGATACTATTAAAGACTTGAGAAGTCCACGTACGTGTATCAGACATTGTGAAGATATTTCGATCCAGCAACGTATTATCCATTTTATCTGTGACCCGAACTGACATCGGAAGGCTATACTTTACCTCCATGCTGTAAGACAACTTGACCTGTTCATTACCATCCTTGTCTTTAGATTTCGATCTCCGGGTATTCATATGTTCACCCCAAATCATAAACTCACTAATCCCGGCTTCTATCAGTACATCCCCACCGGTAGTCACTTTCCGGTAACCTTCCAGGACCAGGTATTGATCGATCAGGGAAGATTCGGTGCTCCCTGTTTTGGTCAGCTCATGATAAGGAATGGAAATATCCGGCTTATAGGTTGTAAAGTGTGGAGGCAACGGCTGATCAGGCATGCGGAAATAGGATACCGGTGCTGATTCATGGCCTATCGTGACACTCTGCGCATCGCACCATGTGGATAATATTAAAGCACAAAAGAGCGGGAAGCATTTCATTTGGTTGACTTTTATGATTAGTATCTGATCGTGTATTGCGGCTATCAATAATACTGATTTCCAAGATTAACAGCAACATCAATCTGCGGCCATAATCTTATCTTTCCCCGATGTCATCTCACATTATCATATCCGGTGCAGGTTTATGTGGCACATTGCTGGCGCTTAAACTATCAAAACGTGGACACAGGATCACTCTGCTTGAAAAAAGGGGCGATCTGCGTCACGAAGCTGTAGCTGCGGGCCGATCCATTAATCTGGCCCTTTCTGATCGCGGCCTGGCTGCACTTGATCTCGTCGGCTTGCGGGAAAAAGCATTGTCGATTTCGATACCAATGCTAGGGAGGATGATCCATACCCGCGACGGGAGCACTACCCGACTTCTTCCCTATAGCGGCAGACCGGAAGAATACATTCAATCCATTTCCCGTCATGGTTTGAATGCCCTGCTACTGGATGAAGCAGCCAGACATTCTTCGATTGAAATTCTATTCAATCATGAAGTTATCAATGCGGATATCCGAAAGGCCAATGTGGCGGGAATCATCCATCCTTCACACAATTCGTTTTCCATTCAGGGAGATATTCTTATCGGTACAGATGGAGCAGGTTCAGATGTGCGACAAGGATTCATAGAACAGGGTGCAAATATCCGGTTCAACTACAGTCAGGAATTTCTAGATCATGGATATAAAGAATTAGAAATTCCGGCCGGTGAAAACAATTCCTGGCAGATTGAAAAAAATGCATTGCATATCTGGCCACGACAGAATTACATGTTGATCGCATTGCCCAATCTCGATGGAAGTTTTACTGTAACACTTTTTCTGCCTTTTGACGGATCTCCCGGTTTTGACCAACTAATCTCTAAAGAAGAGATCGATTCATTTTTCAAATCACAGTTTCCGGATGTGCTCCCCCTGATGCCCGACCTGGTCAAGGATTTTTTATCACATCCGACCGGTTCACTTGGTACCATTCGTTGTAGCCCATGGTTTACATCTAACAGTTTATTGTTGGGAGATGCAGCTCATGCCATTGTACCTTTTTATGGTCAGGGGATGAATTGTGCGATGGAGGACGTATTGATCCTTGACGGTTTTCTCGAAGAGCATAAAGAAAATTGGCCTGAAGCATTTAAGGCATATCAACAAAACCGAAAAACAGATACAGATGCGATTGCTGATCTCGCACTGGAGAATTATACAGAGATGAGGGATCATGTGGACAATCCTGAATTTATTGCCAAGCGTGCGATTGAAATGCAGTTGGAGAAAAAATATCCGGGGTATGCTTCGAAATATAATCTTGTTACTTTTTGCGAACATATCCCATATTCAAAAGCAAAAGAAAAGGGTCATGCGCAGGATGATTGGCTCCTTGATTTTTGCAAAAATCATGATACTACAAAATTGTCAGAGGATGAATTGGAAAGTATTTTTGAGGAATTGAAGGAATTGTGAGAAAGTGTGCTTCGACCTGCTTTACTCAACCTCGTGCTGCAGCTCAGCAACCGAAAGTGAGAAAGTGAGAAAGTGAGAAAATGAGAAAGTGAGAAAGTGAGAAAGTGAGAAAGTGAGAAAGTGAGAAAGTGAGAAAGTGAGAAAAAAAAATAAAAATTAAATATTAATATTTTGAAAAAGTATTTGTCATTTCTTTTTCTTTTGATTCCTTTTTTGACAAAGTCTCAGTGTGATAGAATGGGAGACTCACTGGTTCTCGTGGATTTATATAATAGCACTGCCGGACCGGATTGGACCAATACGTGGGACCTAGCACAACCCATAAGTAGCTGGTATGGCATAACTCTTAACAGCGCAGGTTGTGTACAATGCATAGATTTGGATGGCACAACGGCTTGTGAAAATTACATATTTAGTAATTTAGGTAATAATCTTATTGGACAAATTCCTGCCTCCATTGGTAACCTAAGCCAAATACAATTTATTTCCTTTGGCAACAATTTACTTACGGGACCCATCCCTGCATCGATAGGCCAGTTACAAGATCTAACTGACTTAATTCTTCGATTTAACAGTCTTACAGGAAATATTCCTCCAGAATTAAGTAATCTCCAAGATTTAAATTTTTTAAATCTTACTTCAAATGGGCTGAGTGGTCAGATACCGGAGTCATTAGGATATTCAAATCGACTCAACTGGATATTTCTTTCTAACAATGAACTGACTGGACATATACCTTCTACTTTCTCAAATCTCAACCAATTAATTGGTTTCGGTGCTGCAAATAATCACCTCACTGGCGAAATTCCTTCATTCCTAGGTGAATTAATCATTTTAAGCAGGCTCCATTTACAGAATAATGATTTCGTTGGATGCTTTCCCGAAGAGTTAAGAGCCATGTGCGATGAGGATGTAAATTTCTCAGGCAATATGGCGCTCCCATGGCAAGGAGACTTTGATGAATTCTGCAGTTCTTTCACCCAGGAAAATGCACCATGTGAAGATGGGTTGTTTCACACTTATAATTACATTGACGAAAATTGTGTTTGCCGAATATTTATACCACAATTTTGTATCTGTATCCTGGAAGGCCAATATCATGCTATCACCACACCATCCGGATTATGGGATGGCACTTTTAACTGCACAGAATCATGGGAAGGGACTGTTCAAAT
>JANMVA010000358.1:0-1953 GCA_031392195.1 Saprospiraceae bacterium
GCCTCCGCATCATTCAATCCAAAATGCAGGATGGGTTCTGAAGAGCTGAAAAATCCTTTGTTCGTCATCAGGGTCTGGTGTTGTTGTACACCACCGGAATACAATAGGACAGTAGTGCCAATACCTTCTGTATTTCCTTTAGGCTCCACTACATCGATTTGCAACCAATGTTTACCCTGTATATCATTCCGGTAAATGAAAGCAGGGTCTTCCACATTGTTGATGATCAGATCCAGGTCTCCATCGCGGTCAAGATCTGCATAGGCTGTTCCATTTGAAAAAGTTGGCTCATCGAGTCCGGCTTTTTTTGTCGCATTTATAAACTGGAGTTTACCTGTATTCAGGTATAGATAATTCGAAATTTTTCTTTCCGGGATCATATCCAGCACAGTGTTGATATCCGGAAATCGTCTTGGTGTCACCCCGCCGGTTTGCTGGATGGAATCCCTGGTGAAATTCATGTAATCATTATTGGTTACGTCCTTCCGGTAACCATTGGCTATAAAGACATCCTTCAAGCCGTCATTATCGAAATCAGTCAAAAGGGCTCCCCAACTCCAGTCTGTAGCGGCCACACCCGCATACTGACCGATCTCACTGAATGTATTGTTTCCATTATTGAGCTGCATTACATTACGGCCGACCTGTCTGCCATAACCGTATTGCTCCAGCAAACTATAACGATCATAATGCATCACATGCAGCAATTCTTTATACCGGATGTGGTCCTCTGCTTTCATATCCAGCACCATGATGTCCACCAACCCATCATTATTAATATCTGCAACATCAGAACCCATGCTATTCTGCGATGAGTGTTTGAGGTACTCAAAATATTTGTCCGTGAAGGTGCCATTCTTGTTATTAATAAAAATGGCATCAGGCTCGATATAATCATTCGCTACATAGATGTCCATCCATCCATCCTGGTTGATATCAGATGCAGTTGCACTTAAGCCAAAAGCAGAGGATTGCACACCCGCCTTGAGCGTGATATCTGTAAACCGGCCATTATCGTTCCGGTATAGCCTGTTTGATTCAAACGGTGTTTGAGGAGAAGTGATGCGGGTGATAGTGCTGTCATAGCCCTGCTGAAGTCTGAGTTGTGTAGCATCCGTAAATCCGAGCCGGTGATTGAGCTGAAACAGATCCATATCTCCATCCCGGTCAAAATCAAAGAATACAGCATGATTTGTATTGGCATTGTCTTCCAGTCCTAATTGTTTTCCCTGGTCCTGGAATACGGGTACCTGCAATCCATTCACATTTTTATTTCCTGTATTGATGAAAACAAAGTCATTTTTCAATCCATCATCTGTCTTGCTCGTTCTGCAACTGTAGATATCCAGTTTACCATCACCATTTATATCAGCCATTGTAACCCCTGTCTTAAAGCCCTGTGCAGCTTCCACGCCTGCTGCCTGGGTGACATCTATAAATTTAAAATTACCCTGGTTGAGATAAAGCCGGTTACCTCCGAAAGTGGCTGAGAAATACAAATCCGGAAGGCTGTCACCGTTGACATCACCTGCGGCTACACCCCCGCCATTATACATGTATTCGTAAACGAAAATGTTATAGTTGTAATCTTCTTTAAACGAGTTAGAAAAATTAACGCCTGTTTCTTCAGCAGACATCCTGGTGAATTTTGCACTCACATGGATGTCATCTGCTGGTTCCTGAACGGTAGTGCTTTGTGAAACTTTGTCCTTACAAGCCACAAAAGTCATCATGAGAGCGATGAGGAGGAAAATATTATTCATCTGGTAATTTTTGTCTGAATGGTAAATGCTTCTTTTTTTCAGGGCGCTAAGATACAATCTTAGGATGGCTGCCAATTCACGGGATTATTGGACCTTATCCCGTCCCGTTATTAATTGATGGATCTCGATCGGCCCATGGTTATTCCCGGTCAGGACGGCTTTACCTCCATTGGCTGCTTGAATAAAGTCC
>JANMVA010000375.1:0-3831 GCA_031392195.1 Saprospiraceae bacterium
AGCGTGGAAAAAAATTAGAATTGTGCACCATCTCATGACTCAAGAAGTTCATGTTTGAAAAAAAGATCTCCAAAGGGTGCGACCTGCGGCAGTAAAATTAGGTCTTTTTATGCAGCCTGCGGTAAAAACTGCACTTCGCGAAGGACATCTCTTTTTTTCCGGCGGGAAATCTCAATGGTGCTGCTGTCCTTCATGTGGATGCCCGAATCATCGACGGTTTCAATGTGTTTTTTATTGACCAAATGCGATCGATGGGTGCGGAGAAAGCCGAATGGGATTAACATTTCTTCATAATCTGCCAGCACCTTAGCCATAATGATGGGCCTGTGATCCGTAAAATAGATCTGGGTATAGTTGCTGTCCGCTTCTAGTCGCACGATCTGGTCAGGGGTGAATATGTGGATCCCTCCTTTGTATGGCAGGTGGATATATTTCTTCACACGGGCTGATAATTGGTTTGTGTTTATCATGGCGTTATTCATTTTCCATTTTTTCGATACGTTCATCGATGACTTCGATCTTCCGGTTAAACCACCAGATGGTGATCAGGGCAATCATCGTGCAGACGAGGAAGATGTAGAAGAAAGAAATGATCATACTCCGTTTTTCCTTGGCTATCATGATGTCATCGGGTCAACGATGCAAATGTTGGCCTCACCGTAGTATGATCCTAATTTCTGGAGGGTACAACCAAGGGACATGGGGGAGGACAAATCGGGGGACATGATCTAATCCCCTCAAAGACAGCCTGTTTAAGATGTGGAAATCGCAGCTCAGATCATCTCGACGAGCTCATCGAGACTTCCTTCTTCATGAAGATTGACCTTTTTACGTAGCCTTTGTCTGGACTTTTTGATGGATTCATAGCTGATGCCGAGCATGGAGGCCATTTCCCTTGAGGCTAGCTGAAGTTTGGTGAGTGCCAGGAGCCTTGTTTCTGCGGGCGTGAGGTCGGGCATTTTTTCTTTTAGTCTCATGAAAAAACCGGGATGCACCTGATCAAAAAGGACACGGAAATGCTTCCAATCGTCTTCCGTGAGCAGGGTAGAATTCATCAGTTCGGTCAGATGACCTGCGCGCTCTGCCAGATGCTGCACACCGGCCAGTCTCAATTCTTCGATCTGATCATTAAATGCATGAATGAGTTCATTTTTCTCCTTGATGGTATTCGTATAACTATGCAATTCCTGGTGCGCCAGCCGGAGTTGTTCTTCACTGAGCTTATTTTGCATTTCGGCCAGCTCCAGTTTTTTCTTTCGTTTTAATTGCTGACGGCTAATCCAGAGGAAGGCAATGATGCCACTCAATACAAGAATAGCTAACATTCCATTTCTGATGAGGACCTGCCTGCTGCGTGTTTCTTCCAGCAGCCGAAGTTCGCGTGCGTGCTGATCAACTTCAACCTTCAACTTTGCTTTACCGATGATGGTATGGTCGTTGATACTGTCAACCTGATTTTTAAAAAAGAGGAATGAATCGACATACCGTGCTGCATCAGTAAAATCACCATTTATCTTACTGGATAGGTATAAGGTTTTATAAAAGAAGCTCATACTTTTAATATCCGAGTGTTCGACATGCCGGCGGGCATAATCCATGTAGAATTCAGCGTTCTCTTTTTCGCCAATACTGACATACACGGATGCAAGTGACAGTGCGGCATTCGTGGCGCTACCAAACTCTTCGAGTTGATTACTCTTTCTAAAGTCCTCCTGCAGCAAGGGAATAGCACCCTGGTAATCGCCTTTCATGTAATGTGCATGTCCTTTATTTCCATTCGTCAGAGCCATCCAGAAAGAATCCTTTTGAATGACGGCAGCTTTGTGTGCCAGTCCCAGGTAATGGATCGCGGAATCATAATGAGCCATATGCAGATAGCAAAGTCCCAATGTATTATTAGCATGCACCTGGTAGGCAAAATTGTGATCCGTTCCTTTCATCGACAATCCTTCCCGGAGGTATTTGGATGCATTATCATAATCACCCAGTTGGTAGAACAGGTTTGCAATATTCAGTAGCGCATCGTGAGGAATAGCAAACTTGTCATATCCGATTTGCTTCATCCGCTTATATGCGATTATCACATTTTCCAGTGCAGCAGGATACTTCATGTGTTCATAAAGCAATGAGCCTTTATGCATGATAAGCCTTACTTCCTGAGTTTCCCATCCCCTGTCAATGGCTTCACTGATAGCAGTATTGCAGATCTCGATCGCTTTTGGAGTCCAACGGTGAAACCTCCCGGAGAGATATATCGGCAGCATCACCCATGCTTCGCGTTGCAATTCCTTGGCCTTGTGTTTAGCGAAAACAGATTCAAACTCCTGCAATTTCTCCACAAACAAAGTAGAATCCGTATCAATGTTTAGAGCATACCAATCCCACAATGCATTTGTTTGGTTTTCTTCAGGTAAAGCGAGGATGGAATCGGCCTGCGCCAGAAGATGGACCGGCAGCAGTAAGGAAAGAAACAGGTGGATAATAAGAAGTGATCGCACGGTGAAAAGTACAAAAAGAGGCTGAGGCTAAGGCTAAGGACTCACTATACTTGTTCGACCAAAGACCAACGACCAAAGCAAAGGTGAAGGCGGAGGCGAAGGCGAAGGTTAATCCATAATCTTCAATGGAGAAGCAAATCGTTTTGAATATCATTTCCCCCTTTGAAGGGGGTCAGGGGGTTGACAGGGAGGTCTTCACAGCACCCTTCTTTCCCTTACATTTACAATTATGAAACCACTGCTGAAATTCTTGCCATTAACCATCGGCTTACTCTTTTTTAAAGGCTTTTCCTTCGCTGAAACGCTCCATGTCGGAACCGGCCAGGACTATGCGACTTTAACCGATGCAACCGACGTCGCCAATCCGGGGGATATCATCCTCGTTCATGAAGGCACCTATCCCGGGGGATTATTTGTCGGCAATTTGCAAGGCACCGCAGACAATTGGATATACATTCACGCTGCACCAGGTGATGAAGTCATCTTCAATGGTGGCACGAATGCCTGGCAGTTTTCAGATGCTGCTTATCTCGACATCCGCGGATTTATTTTCCAGGAGCAAACAGGAAATGGATTAAACTTTGATGATGGCGGTTCATATGATACACCAACGCATCATATCATCTTCGCTGATTGTATTTTTCGGGACATGAATGCCAGTGGCAATAATGATTTGCTGAAATTATCGGGCCTTGATGATTTTCAAATCCTGAATTGCACATTTTTAAATGGTTCAGCTGGTGGTAGTGGTATCGATATGGTTGGCTGTCATGATGGTTTGATAAAAAATAATCATTTCGAAAACCAGGGATCGAATTCAATCCAGGCGAAAGGTGGAACGGCCAATATCCGCATCGAAGCGAATTTTTTCAAAAATGGTGGTGCGCGTGCAGTCAATCTCGGTGGTTCTACTGGCCTGGCGTTTTTCAGGCCAATCGATGCACCTTATGAAGCGGCAGAATTATACGTGTATTCAAATATTTTTATTGGTTCTGAAGCTCCTATTGCATTTGTTGGGTCGATCAATTGTGAAGTCGTCAACAATACTATTTATCTGCCGACGAAATGGGTCATGCGCATTTTACAGGAGACAGTGGATCCTGATCGTTTTCCGCCATGCGGCTTTAATACATTCAGAAATAATATTGTCTACATCGACAATCGCGTGAATGTCGAAGTCAATATCGGACCGAATACGGCACCGGAGACATTTACATTTTCTAACAATCTTTGGTACCATTCCGAAAATAGTAGTTGGGATGGACCTGAATTGCCTGTTCAGGATACTGATAATATAGTTGGTGAAGATCCCCAGTTTGTTGATGCGGGCGAT
>JANMVA010000427.1:0-9241 GCA_031392195.1 Saprospiraceae bacterium
GTACACCAGCCTTCCGCATCGGCAATTCCGGATTTTTCGGTGATGTCTTCAAATGAAAGTTTTCCTTTATTGAGAAACAGCCTGTTCTTCACCATATTTCCCGTAAAGCAAACATCCTGCAAGCCATCATTATTGAAATCAGCTATGGCAACACCTCCACCATTATAGAAGTACTGGTATTTGAAAATATTGAATGTCTCCGTTTCCTTTAGCATGTTCCGGAATTCAAGACCGGTTTTTCCATGCTCAAGCAATGTGAATTGCTCTGAAACAATTCCTTCTTTCTGACAGGATAAAAAAGTGAAGCAAAGCAGCATGGAAATAAAAGATAGATCAGTTGTACTCCGTACGAGGCTACACTTAAACTTCAATCTGGATTCATCCATGCGATCGGTTTTTAGATAGCTTTTTAATAAATATTATCCCCCTTAAAAGGGCCTCTAAAACAGTGTGGCACACCTAGGTGTGCCACACCTTCCTTGAGGGGCTTGTAAATATCGTCAGATCAATTAGTTATAAAAAGGCATTTTTCGCATTTCCGGGTCTTTTTCAGGCACTTATTCCCGGAATAAAAACGGACTGGGAATTTGCATTTCCAGTCCGCTATTCAAAAAATCCTAACTGAACAGAATAACGTATGCTTAATCAATATCCCACCACAGCGGTGTGCCACCTGTGTCAGGGCCACCGAGGCAGGCTACACCCGAAGCAACACCTCCGGGATTTTGTGTGTATTCACCCGAGATATATTTTATCCGCTTGATCCCCTCCTCTGTATCTACAGTGCCTCCACTGTTGTTGATGACGACAGGAAATAATTTCGGATAGCCGGTACGACGATATTCTGACCAGGCTTCCTGTCCATCGGGAAACATGGCCAACCATTTTTGTGTGATGATCTGCTCCAGCTTTGTCTCAAAAGCAGCACCATCATTCCATGCAATAGATGCCACACTTAAATGCGAATCTCCTGCATTGACGTTGTTGACTGCATTGTTCGGATCGACATAAGGAATAGGTCTGCTTGAATTATCAGCTAAATAATTGGCTGCAGCTCCATCAGCACCATACTGAGCGAAAGATGTAGTAACACCTTCTTCGTACAATTCCTGTGCAGTGCCTCCCATATTATTCCAGTTGCGCAGGACACCTTCAGCGCGAAGAAAAAATACTTCCGCTGCCACCATGAGCTGAACATCACCCAATGGCTGTAAAGGAGAATATGTTACGTAAGCACCCTTGTCAGCAATATCAATTCCAAGACGTATGCCTTTATATGCACCGGGCACCTTGACAGAAGTCTGAAAATACTTAGGCAACCTCGGATCATTATAGCCCACCAGGATCGACTCCATCGGGGCGCCCATCCGGATATCATTCCATGCATTATTGATTGTATTCATCGGATGATCCACATCATTTTTGACAGTGAAGTTTTCAGCATTTGTCGTGATGACACCAAGCGGATGATTCATTGCTTTCTCACCTTCCGTTTTAGCCCGTTGAGGATCGACTTTTGAAATACGAACAGCCAGTCTCAATCGCAAGGAATTTGCAAATCGTATCCAGCTCTCAATATTCCCGGCATAGACTTCATCAAATGCTTTGAATGGCGTTGCACCCGGATTAGCTGCTCTAAATGCATCCAAACCGGCAACACCTGCGTCGAGATCTTTGAAGAACTGATCATATACAACATCCTGGCAATCGTACAGGAAGCTGCCATCCGTTTCAGGCTGGCCATACTTTGAGTAAATGATCGGTCCAAACATATCCGTCACACGATGCATCGCTTCTACCTTGACGATCTCCATCCAGGAAAGAAATTCCGGAAACTCAGTACCTGCATTTTGCTTAACGGTCAACGTAGCAGCCATGACACTGGTATAGGCAGGATTCCATGCCCATGTGTTCCATCCATCGACGAGATTGTAGTTCATATTGTTCGAATTACCTGCGAAAGGTGTAGGTGGCATCATATAGCCAGAGTATACATCTCCGATCAGGTTCTGTTGTAGTTGGGTGACCCATGCAGGTGTCAGCACATAGATATTGCGGATCATACTGACAAAAGGCTCACCAATAAGGCGATAGTCGCTTTTTAAATCTTCATTTGTCAATGCAAAAGGATCCTGGTTGAATTCTTCAAAGTCCTTATTACAACCCGAAAGGAACAAAAGCGTACCTCCGAGACAAATGAAAAAGAATAAGCTGATCATTATATTTTTCATCATTCGATAGTTGATTAGCATTTTAAAAATCAAGTGAAAGTGTGACACCAAAACTTCTGGTCGAAGGAAGACTGAATACATCAATCCCCTGTAGTCCTACACCTGTAGAGAATGTTACATCCGGATCAAACGGAGCTTCGTTGGAAATAAAGAAAAGATTTCTTCCTACCAGTGCTATCGTAGCGCCATTGACAAAACCGAGATTATCGGTCACGGATGCAGGTATTTTATACCCGATCGAAAATTCTCTCAGTCTGATATTCGTGGCATCATACATATAGGCTTCCGAAATACCCTGCCTTCCGCCTACAGATGTATAATAGGTCATGGCATCAATCGACGTGACCGCTGTTCCGCTTTCGCTGACTGCATTTATAGGTATGGTTCCCGCATCACGTCCTTCAGCTGTTCGTTGAGATACTCCAAATTCATCCAGCAATGCTTCAGTGACAGACATCACTTCACCACCAAATCTTCCATCAATGAGGAAACCGATGCTTAACCTTCCGAAAGTGAATTCATTATTAAATCCAAGCGTAAAATCGGGATTCGGGTTTCCAAGAAAATTAAGGCCATCCTCTTTCGTAGGCTTGCCATCTGCATCCAGGATAATACGTCCCTCATCATCACGGGCGAAGGTCACACCATAGATATCACCAAAAGAGCTTCCCTTTTTAATCACATAGGCATAACTATTGACGGCCTCATCAGTGATGCGAAATGCACCATCCTCATCATCAAATTCAGGATGCAGAGAAACGACCTCGTTGTTATTGCTGGTGAATGCAAGATTAGCATCCCATGATACCCTGTCTCCTTCGACGATCTTATACCGGAGCAATGCTTCGATACCGCTGTTTTGAATTTGTCCTGCATTGACCAGGTAGCGTGTAAATCCTGAGCCTGCCGGTGCAGAGATATTGATGAACTGATTCTCCGTATTGACATTATAGTAAGTCAGATCTAGGCCCAATCGATTATTGAAAGTGCGCAGATCCAAACCCACTTCAAATGAATTCGATTTTTCGGGTACAAGCGTGGTGCCCGGAATAGGACCAATGGTGGAAAGGCTTAATTGTCCATTGATGATATTTCCCCTTGATTCTTTTGCATTCGCCAGGTAGGCAGGCACGTCATTTCCAACAATGGCATATGAGAGCCGGGCCTTGATATAATCAAAACCACCTGTCTCCATCATTTCTGAAAGAACAACACTCAGACCGAATGAAGGATAGAAGTAAGATTGATCAGGCAGAGAAGATGACCAGTCATTGCGGGCGGTCACATCGAAGTACAGATAATCATTGTAACCAAACTGTGCGCTTGCAAAAACGGAATTCCTTTTCAACCGTGTCAGTGTCTCACGCAGATTACCTGCTATTGGATTCTTCATGTATTGAAGACCGAATTTATTGGCGAAAGACAGATCACCATTCTTCGAATCCGCTACGATGGCATATGTATTTTGACGCGTATGGCTTGCACCGAGGTTGAGACTGAGATTTAGAGATGAGCTCAGATCTTCATTGATGCCGAAAATAACATCTCCATATGTTTGCTGATCGTCGATGTTGTTGAGAATGTATCGCCCGTTGAAATCCGATAGTGTTCCCTGGGTTGTGGCATAGATTTTCTGATCATACTGATCGATCGCTTTATCCAGGTTTCCTCTGAAAGATACGTTCAGCCAGTCTGTGAGATCATAGCCCAATGACAGGGTAGAGATGAAACGCTTCCGGTCATTTTCATTCAGGTTTCTGTTGAGTATCCAATATGGATTCTGTTGAATGTCGCGGTCAGCAACCCAGTTTTGCACATTAAAATTCCGGGCCTCATTGTACACTTCGAACTCATTCCTGTATGTTTCAAAATCTAACCCACGCGGGAAGAAATACAAACCTGTCAATGGATTAAAATACAATCCACCGGCTGGCCTGTTCTTTACATTTTGCGTGGTGAAATTGAGCATGCCATTCACCCGAAGTCTTTTATCAAAAAACTGGGCACCCTGGTTGAAACTAAAATTGTGACGATCCAGTCGGTTGGTCGGAAGGATACCTCTTGCATTTGAGTTTGCATACGAAAAATAGGACTGCGCATTTTCAGTACCGCCACTGATGCCAATGGAATTGACCCAATTGTAACCGGTTTGAAAAAAGTCAGTGACATGATCCGATGCATTCACTTCGGGTCCCCAACTAAACTCAGCACCCGGTGCCGTCTGACCATACTTATATTGCAGATCAGGAATCTCTGTGGCTGTCTCGGTGATATAAGATGAAGAAAAATTGATGGCTGGTTTTCCTGCTTTGCCTTTTTTGGTTGTGATGAGGATCACACCATTGGCGGCCTGGCTTCCATAGAGCGCAGCAGCAGATGCACCTTTCAATAAGCTGATGGATTCGATGTCCTCAGGATTGATATTGCTGATACCATCACCTCCATCTACACCACCACCGAACACATTTATTTGTTGTCCTGTCGTGGTGCTGTTCAGCATCGGGATGCCATCGATTACATAGAGGGGTTCGTTGTTGGTCGTGGATTTATTTCCTCTCAGTGAGACTTTGACTGAGCTGCCGACGCCACCCCCTCTGTTGTAGATGAGTAATCCTGCAGTTTTTCCCTGGAGTGTATTGACCAGATTGGCATCTTTCACCCTGGTCAATTCATCAGCATTCACTTCTTCGACCGAATAGGTGAGGCCTTTTTTCTCCCTGGAAATACCAAGTGCGGTGACAACAACTTCATCGAGCTCTGTGCCTTCTTCGAGCTGAACACTGAAATTGTTTTGCGTGCCGTCGAATTGGAGGACTTTAGGAGCGTATCCAACGTAAGAGACTCTCAAAACGGCGGGTGTAGAGGTCAGGTTTAACGAGAAGTTCCCGTTAATGTCCGTGACTGTACCATTTGTTGTCCCTTCTTCCATCACAGCTGCGCCGATGAGAGGGGTATTGTCATAGGCCATGACAGTACCGCTTACGGTTTGTGCATACAATGATGACGAAAGGAACACAAAGGTCAGAAACACAAACACCGGAAAGACCTGCTTCCGCCAGTATCTGTTTTCTGATGTAATGTGTAATAACTTTGTTGTCATATCAGAAAGATTTTAAGTATTAAGTGATTCGTTTTATTTTTTCCTGCGCTCATCCTCGTCGTGAATCGTGAATCGTGAGGCGTGAGCTGTGAGTTGTCAGTAATCAGTAATCAGTATTCAGTATTCAGCTGTGAGTTATGGGTTTTCTTAACCTTATAAACCTCATAAACCTTATAAACTCATCTTCAATGCAATAAACTTTTGTATTATCGTCATCTACTCAGTTTTGTAATCAAATGTTTTAGAATTTCCATCTTACAAAGGCTTCCATTGCTTCGTATTCGGCTAATCCGAGCACATCATATAATCTGGCTGTTTCTTTATTCCTGTCTTCTGCACGTTGCCAGAATTCTCTTGCGTCATTGCCCGGAAATACCGGGTGATCTTTTTGTGATTGATGCATGAAAATGGCTTTGCGTTTTTTCATCAATTCATTCGGGCTGATCGGTACTGCCATTTCAATTTCATCTACAGGCCATTCGTGCCAGGCTCCGCGATACAACCACAGGTAGCAGTCGTCCCACCATGGTTGTTCCTGTGTCTGACGGAATGCTTCAAAGATGGCGTCGAGACAAACGCGATGTGTACCGTGCGGATCGGCCAGATCACCTGCAGCATAGACCTGGTGAGGCTTCACTTCATTCAGGATGTCGATGATGATATTGATATCGGTTGTACTCAGATTGCTTTTCCGAATACTCCCGGTCTCATAGAAGGGCATATTTAAAAAATGAATGTTGTCCTCCTGCACACCGGAGAAAAGAGCTGCGCTTTTAGCTTCTTCCTGGCGTATGATCCCTTTGAGAAGACGCAGCTCTTTGATATCGATCTGGGATTGATCTTTCGTTTCGATGAATTTCGTCACCTTATCAATTGTCCTGGATAAATTTTCATTTGCTACACCCAGTTCTTTGGCATAGTCAGTCATAAACTTTGCAAATCGCCATGCTTCTTTGTCGTGCACACCGATGTTGCCGGACACCTGGTAGGCCACATGCACATCATGTCCCTGGTCTACAAGCCGAAGCAATGTTCCTCCCATCGAGATCACATCATCATCCGGATGCGGGCTAAAGATGAGTACTCGTTTTTGTGCAGGTTCAGCACGTTCAGGTCTGTTGGTGTCATCGGCATCGGGTTTACCACCGGGCCAGCCTGTGATCGTGTGTTGTAAACGGTTAAAAACTTTGATGTTTAATGTATACGCTGATGTATACTCGGAGATCAATTCGGAAAGACCGTTATTGATATAATCTTCGTCGAGCAATTTCAGGATCGGTTTATTGATGCGCAACGAAAGCCAGATGACAGCCCTGGCCGCGAGATGATCATCCCAGTTGCAAATACCGGCCAGCCATGGCGTTTTTACTTTCGTTAGTTGTTCTGCAGCTGCGTTATCGAGGTAAAATTTGACATTGGTATGTCCCTGGAGGTAAGAAGCCGGGATCATTTCAGTGACTTCACCTTCCACTGTTTGCTGGACAATTTCGGCTTTATGAGATCCCCATGCCATGATGAAGATCTGTCTTGCCTTCATGATAGTGCTGATCCCCATGGTGATGGCGCGGTATGGAACATTTTCTTCTTTGCCAAAATCCTTGATGGCGTCCTCACGCGTGAGATGATCGAGCTTGACTAGCCTGGTCTTTGATGTGAGCCATGAGCCGGGCTCATTAAAACCAATGTGACCTGTTCTGCCGATGCCAAGTATCTGTATATCGATGCCGCCAACCTGATCGATTTTCTTTTCATATTCCTGGCAGAAATTTCCGACAAACTCAATCGGCAAGGCACCATTGGGAATATGAATGTTAGTGGGATCGATATCGATGTGATTAAAAAGGTATTCATTCATAAACCTGACGTAGCTCTGTGTGGCATCCGGTTTCATCGGAAAGTATTCATCCAGGTTGAAGGTGATCACATTTTTAAAGGAGAGTCCTTCCTCCCTGTGCATCCTCACCAGTTCATTGTAGATCTTGATGGGGGAGGAGCCGGTAGCCAGTCCGAGAACGAGGTGATCGTTGTCCTGTTCTTTTTGCCTGATGCTGAGTGCGATGTATTGGGCTACGTGGATGGCTCCCTCATCAGGGCTATCCCATAGTTTGAGGTTGATCTTTTCAAAGCTTTTAAGCTGATATTTCAGGGCCGGTTGGGTCTGTGGCCTTGAATTGATGGTTGTAAAAGACATAGTTGGATCTAAATTCTCAGTAAAAATAATAAAATTGTGCACGTGCACAAATTATTTTACAAATATTTTTTATTCGTGTATATTTAGACTAGTAGATTATAAATTTACATTATGTATCTGAATATCAGCGAGGTATGACTTTAAGTGCACGTGCACGAAAAAGCACGTAAAGATGGCCGATGGGACATTCTCTCATAGACTTGGACCTGAGCGACTATAAGAGGCTAATGAGCATCTGACAATGTATTTTTACTCCGGATGAAGAAGATCACGATCAAGGACATAGCCCGCATTGCCGACGTCTCCCGCGGGACTGTTGACAGGGTGATCAACAACAGGGGAAGTGTGGCTCCGGAGATAAAGACCCGGATCCTCAAGATTGCTAAGGAGCTAGGGTATGAGAAGAATTACATGGCCAGTGCCCTGGCGATCAACAAAGTCTCCAAATTAGCGATTGTCTGCCCGGATCCGTTAAGTGATCTTTTCTGGCGTCTTCCACGGGAGGGTTTTCAAATGGCGTTGGGGCTGATGAAGCATTATGGGATTGTCGTGGAATACTTCGATTTCAATCTTTACAACAAGGATGAGTTTATCATGCAAATGGGCAATGCGATCAAGTCCAAGCCGGATGCCATATTAGTTGCTCCTGTTTTTCTAAATGAATCCAAAGAATTCCTTCAGCAAGCACAGGCGGTCAACATTCCTTTTATCACGATCAATACAGAAATTCAGCACAGTGATGTCCTGTGCTATATCGGGCAGGATTCTTTTCATAGTGGCTATCTCGCGGGAAGGTTATTCAGCTTACAGCTACAACCTGGGGAAGAAGTGGTGGCGCTCAACCTCGGACATAACTTATCCAATGCACCACATTATTCCGCCAAACTCGCAGGCCTTGAATCCTATTTTAAGAAACATGAAAATCATACGAAGGTATCATGGTATGAATTTGATCAGTTCCTGGATAAACAAAAGCTCAGGCAATTCTTTACAGGCATAGTGGAGAAGCATCCCCGCATGAAAGCAATCTTCTTTACAAATTCAAGGGCTTACCGAATCCTGGAATTGATGACACCCAAAGAATTGGAAAGCTACCATATCATCGGTTATGACATGATCGAACCGAATATCAAATTGCTGAAGGAAGGAAGAATAAATTTTATCATTAACCAGAACCCGATCCAGCAGGGCTATATGGGCATTATTAATTTTGTGAATCATTTTATTTTGAAAAAGGAGATCAATGAGACGCAGTATCTACCATTGGATATCGTCGTTAAGGAGAATGTTGATTTTTACCTGGATAAGAATTTAAGCCCGTTGCATTTTAATTGAGGTGGGATTTACTTTGCAAGTTTCGGGATGCCGGACGGTTGGTGAGCTGCTGCCAAGGTTGGTGTGTAGCTGGCGAACCATGCTGGGATTCCGGATGCCGGGATACCGGACGCATGACGCTATTATGAATAGGTGGATACAACATCCATGATTTTTATAATTCATTGGGGCCTTGATTCTGTTCTATCGAATCGATGAATACCATTGAATTGCGATAGACTATTATAGGCAAACTGCAACTATCCAGTACCAGAATGGTTGAATTCTCTGCCTTTGGAAATTTTTTTCCTGATCGCCACTACTTTTTACGGGTTCTGCCTCCTGAATTGATCTGTTAATTCCTAAAGTTCTTTTTATGAAAACATTGCGTACTAACCACTTACT
>JANMVA010000515.1:0-4504 GCA_031392195.1 Saprospiraceae bacterium
CAATCACTTATCGTAGAGACGCAAGATCTTGCGTCTCTACGATAAGTGATTGTCGGAAGGCACTAACCTTCCATGCTAAAGCATTGAAAGACAGTCCAAATGAAGATGATTTTTTAGGGCAATATGTATTATCTTTGCGAACCATTTTAAACAGCCTGGATGCGGTTTTTCTCATATATTTTATTGATTGTCAGTGTTTTAGTCGCCTGTAAGAGCGAGTTCGAGACCGTGCGCCTCAGCAACGACCCTGACCGGATCCTCAAGGAATCCATCAAATACTACGACAAAGGCGACTATTTCAGGGCCCAGACCCTGATGGAAATCGTCCTCAACCAATACCGCGGTACCCGGCAGGGTGAAGAGCTTTTCTTCAAATATGCCTACACTCACTACCACCTGGGCAGCTATGAATTGGCGGCTACTTACTTCACGAACTTTGCTTCAACTTTTGCCTACAGCACCTTCACGGAAGAAGCCGATTTCATGACCGCTTATTCTTACTACAAGCAATCCCCTTCTTACCGCCTCGACCAGGAACCATCCGTCAAAGCCATTAATTCCTTCCAGGATTTTGTCAATAAATATCCCGAAAGCGATCGCGTATCGGAATGCAATAAACTCATCGATGAGCTGCGGGTGAAGCTGGAAGAAAAAGCATTCACACAAGGCACATTGTACTACAACCTTGATCAATACCAGGCTGCCATCACTTCGTTTGAAAACATGCTGGTCGAATTTCCCGAGTCCTCACGCGCTGAAGAAGTTCGCTTTCTAATATTGAAATCTTCATACGAATATGCTGTGCGCAGTGTATATGACAAACGTGCAGAACGATATGAAGAAGCAACTGAGCGATACAAAGAATACATCCACCGCTATCCGAAAGGGGGCAACATCAATGAAGCCCGCGAGATCAAAAAGAAAATAGAAGTTAATGTCAAAAATCTTTCAAAATGAGTAATATCAAAAATCTGAGTACTGCCATCGATCCAAACGTAAAAGCAAGAGACATCAAGGACCTCGCTTCACGGACCTCCAATATCTATGAATCGATCGCAGTGATCACCAAAAGAGCCAGGCAATTGTCAACGGAACTGAAGAAAGAACTGCATGACAAGCTGGAAGAATTTGTGGTGGTGACAGAGACGATTGAAGAGATCCATGAGAACAAAGAGCAGATCGAGATCTCCCGTTCTTACGAGAAGATGGCTAGCCCGACGATCCTTGCTACGGAAGAATTCATTACCGGCGATCTGGAGTGGCGATACCCGGAACCTGCAGCCAGAGAAGAAGAGTTTCCGGAAGATATGGAGTGATCACTCATCACTAACCACACGGAACTATGTCTTCGCTAACAGGTAAAAAAATATTGCTGGGTGTCTCCGGAAGTATTGCCGCATACAAATCGGCATACCTGTTACGATTACTGACCAAAGAAGGCGCTTCTGTGCGGGTGATGATGACTGCATCCGCCAAAGATTTTGTTTCACCGCTCACCTTTTCTACGCTTAGCAAACACCCCGTTGCATCTGATATTCATGACGGTGACGCATGGACCAATCATGTGGAATGGGGCTTATGGGCTGATCTCATCCTCATCGCACCCGCCACTGCACATACATTAGCGCGTTGTGCATTCGGACTTGCATCAGACATGCTTACTGCTACTTATCTCAGTGCACGATGTCCTGTTTTTTTTGCACCTGCGATGGATCTGGACATGTGGCAACATCCAACTACACTTGAAAATATCAGCAGGCTTCAATCATTTGGAAATTTCATTCTCGATGTTGGAACCGGTGAATTAGCGAGTGGTCTTACCGGACCTGGTCGAATGGCAGAACCGGAAGAAATACTTGAACGCATGCTGGAGTTTTTCCATTTTCGCGAAGACATGCGTGGCAAGAAAGTGCTTGTCAATGCAGGCCCCACTTATGAGGCAATTGATCCTGTTCGCTATGTAGGCAATCACAGCACCGGTAAAATGGGTGTCGCGATAGCAGAGGAGTTTGCGCAACGAGGCTCAGAAGTTGATTTGATCTTAGGGCCTGACAGTGTGCTTCCGCAAGATGAAAGAATCAAAGTGACTCGGATTGTTTCTGCTGATGAAATGCTCGAAGCATGTAGCACCAGATTTCAGGACGCAGAAATTACTGTACTGGCTGCTGCTATTGCTGACTATAAACCGGCGGTAGTTGCTAAAGACAAGATCAAGAAAAGTTCGGACACGCTGACGCTTGAACTTGTGCGCACAGCGGATATTGCTTCAGCTTTGGGCAAGCAAAAACGAAGTGGCCAGATATTGGTTGGCTTCGCGCTGGAGACGAATGATGCAGAGGCAAATGCAATTGAAAAGTTAACGAAGAAAAACATGGACATGATTGTGCTCAACAATCCGCATGAAGATGGGGCCGGCTTTGGACATGATACAAATAAGGTGACTTTTCTCTTCCCGGACAATAAACGGGAGATCTTTGAGTTAAAATCAAAAAAAGATGTGGCACGCGATATCGTCGATGCCATCCATAAAATGACAAAAGCAAATGTTTAAATTCAAAAATATACTCAGCGGGATTTCTGTATTCTTCCTGTTGATCTCTTTTCAACTCACCGCGCAGGAGTTTAATGCAGTCGTAGTCGTAAGCACACCTAAATTGTCCAGCACTGATCCCAAGATCTTTGAGACGATGGGACGCGATCTCCAGGAATTCCTCAACCAGCAAAGATGGACTGACGTCGAATACAAACAGCACGAACGCATCGATGCCAACTTCCAGGTCAATATCAGCTCAGAGCTTGGAAATAATGCTTTCAGTGCTGATATTGCTATAAAAGCTATCAGACCAGTCTATGGCACCGATTATAAAACTGTCCTGCTCAATCACGTGGACCGCGAGATTATTTTTTCTTACCAGGAATTTCAGCCGATTGAAGATGGGACAGAGTTTTTCAAAGACAATCTTTCTGCCGTGTTTTCATATTATGCCCATCTGATTCTTGGATTGGATGCCGAGAGTTTTGCTTTAGGTGCCGGCGATGCTCATTTTCAGAAGGCGCAGGCGATCATCAATCAGGTTCCACCGAATGTTGCTGATAGCGATAAAGGATGGACTGCCCAAAGCCGCAAAACAACCCGGTACTGGATGATCGAAAATTTATTGAACTCCAGGTTTAAGTCATACAGGGAGGCATGGTACAATTATCATCGCAAGGGACTTGATGTCATGCATACGAATACAGGGCTTGCACTTGCAACGTTAACAGATGCATTGAAGGAAGTGGAGAAAACACATCTTTCTTATCCGAACAGTGTAGGTGTACTGACCTTTGTGACTTCGAAAAGTGAAGAGATCGTAGAGATATTTAAAAATGCTGATCGTACCCAGAAAACCACTGTGTATGAAATCATGCGCAAGCTCGATCCATCCAACAGCGGAAAGTACAATGCCATCCGGGGTTAAGTACAACCTCGCCATCCTTGCTTCAGGTACCGGAAGCAACGCCGACAAAATCTGTACATATTTTCAAGACCATCCGGAGATCCGCGTTCGCCTGATCATTTCCAATCGTACCAACGCCGGTGTTCTTCAGGTTGCACGAAACCATAATATTGAATCTCTTATCATCCGTGGTTCATACTGGCCACAACGTGAGTATGTCAGTTACGAATTGCAGGACAGGAATATTACACACATCGTACTGGCGGGTTTCTTACTTCTGCTTCCTTCATGGTTAGCGGAAGAATACTCCGGTCGCATCATCAACATTCATCCTGCTCTTCTTCCAAAGCATGGAGGCAAGGGAATGTTTGGCATGCATGTTCATCAGCAAGTCAAAATCTCAGGAGATACACAGACCGGCATCACGATCCATGAGGTGAATGAAAATTATGATGATGGGAAGATCATCTTCCAGGATCAGGTTGAAGTGCTTCCGGATGATACTCCTGATGATATTGCGCATAAGGTTTTAGAGAAGGAGCATTTGCATTATGCGAGGGTGATAGAGGACTGGGTTTTGGGAATTAAGAAGTAGAGAATTGTAATCGGCAACTTAGACTCTACTTCAAGTAAGAAAGTAAAGGGTGATACAATTATAGCTAGTTCTTAATAAAAACGTCGGCACGGATTTCTCCGTCCCGACGTTTTCCACTTAATTGAAATTTAATTATCAAAAACTATTAAATTATTTCGGTAATGGATCCGAACCAAAATTAGCATGCACTAATTTCCAACTGCCTCCTTGTTTTGCATAGACACGTGTGGATTTTGCACGGACAGGATTCATTTCTCCATCTTTGTTTTTAGATACACCCGCATAATTGTAAGAAAGAATAGCGACATCGCCATAAACCTGCACCTTCGGATTTAACATCTCAGCTGCCATCCTGCGTCCCGGATCTTTGCTATTGGCTTCCGTCAACCTGGTCAGCAGCGCTTTTCCATCGATGCGTGTAGCATAGTCACCATTGAATTCAGTGTAATCGTCAGAAACGTCCTTTAAC
>JANMVA010000529.1:0-3061 GCA_031392195.1 Saprospiraceae bacterium
ACCTCCGACAGCAACACTGCTGCTTACAGATGAATTCGCACCGAATTCGCGTATACCACCAGCCATATCAAACTCACCGCTACCTGCAAACATCACGTCTCCTTCAAACCACATGCCTCTCCCCCAGTTGAAATCATTGCAATCAATCGTGCGTACGATATTGGTTGGAACATATTCTACCAGATATCCCAGTTCTTCATTCAGTGAATAAAAACTCTGGAATACATCGTTGACCCTGTTTAGTTCAACTGGTGCATTCAGATTGGTCAGGTCGATTGACAAGAGATCCAGGTAGCTGTCTGCATACAATACATCATCATGGATGGCCATGTCAAGGTTACCAGGGATTTCAATAAATCCTACGGGTTCGGGAGATTCAGGATTCCGGTTGTCGATGACGTGGATTCCCTCGTGCATTTCATTGATCAGGAGATAGCCTTTGTAGTAAGCTATTTTACCGGGCTCACCCAGTGACCTTGCGCTGCTGAAAGTAGCCGGGACACGCATTTCATTGATCCGCTTGTAAACGGGCTCATACTGGATAAATTCTTCTGTACGGGTGCATTTGTCTCCTTCACAGCCGATGGTCGAAAGGGCAAAAAAGAGGACAGCAAAAAATGAGAGTTGGAATATAGACTTCATAGACGTTGATTGTTTGCTCCTATAGACCCTCAGGGTCTTAGAATGGTTGGGTAGAATGGGTTGATTTTGAATAAATAATTCACTTTCAAGATAAGGGTATTCTCCTGCATAAACGTTTGGGATGGGAGTGTTGCTTTCCTGGGGTTTTTGCCAAAGTGTGACCAAAGATTTCCAGATCCCCGCCAAAAAGTCCCCAAACTCAGTGTGGCACACTTAGGTGTGCCACACCTAGGTGTGCCACACTGTCCGGGGAGGCTGATTTTCAGTTAGTTACAGAGCTTTTTGGCGCATATAATTTTCACCGAAATGGGACTTAATTGGTCCCTACACAGTAAACACTGGATAAATACACCAAGTCCGTCCCACCATCTTTTTATCTTTATCCCATGAAACAGCTTGCTTTCATTGCCCTCCTGCTCTCCTTATTTAGCTGTAAGACGACCACCACCCCTACCGAGCAACCAAATCCCTTCGGGCTCTCGGACCTCAACTCTGCCAACCGGAAAATGCTGGAGGTGGCGATGGAGGATGGATTCCCCCCGCCGATCGCTTCCCGGGTTTATGCCTATCCTCATATCGCACATTATATCGCTCTCAGTCAGTTTTACCCGGACAGCCTGCCTTCGATTGAAGGAAAATTAAACGGGATGAGCCCTGTCACAAATCTGAACAAGGAAAATGCCCATCCCGAACTCACATCACTTTTGGCTTTTTGCAAAACGGCCAGAAAAGTAATTTTCTCAGAGCATTACATGGATGCGTTGGCTGACAGCATTAAGATGAAAGCCCATAAAGCAGGAATTTCAGAGGATGCTATCGCAGCTTCTGTTACAGCTTCTGATTCGATCGCGCAGCATATGTTCAGATGGATTGCTAAAGACAATTATGTGCAGACCCGGACGATGGACAGGTTTACAGCTTCAAAAGATGAAGGCCACTGGAAAGAAACTCCTCCTGACTATGTGCCCGGTCTCGAATCACACTGGATGAAGATCCGCCCAATGGTGATCGACAGCGCGAGTTGCTATGTCGCTGCTACTTTGCCGCCATATGAAAAAGGTAAGAATTCCGACTTCTATAAAATGGTGGATTCAGTTTACCAGACTTCGAAGGTGTTGACCGACGAACAAAAAGAGATCGCATGGTTCTGGGATGACAATCCAAATGTCTCAGAGCATCGCGGACATTTAGTGGTGATGGTGCACAAAATATCTCCTCCTGGTCATTGGCTCAACATCATTCACCAGATCAGTGAGAGAGAAAACAGTAGCCTGATCAAAGCGACAAAAGCCTACACATATACTGCGATCGCTATGTTCGACAGCGTCATTTCATGCTGGTATGAAAAATACAAGACAAACCTTGTGAGGCCGATTACGTACATCCAGGAGAATATAGATGTCAACTGGAAGCCCTTGATCCAGACACCGCCATTTCCGGAATACACGAGTGGACACAGCGCGATTTCAGCTTCAGCTGCAACGGTGCTCACAGATATTTATGGCGACAATTATGCATTCACGGATTCGACCGAAGTATTATTTGAACAGCCGGTCAGGAGTTTCAAGTCATTCCAGGATGCAGCATGGGAAGTGAGCCTGAGCAGATTTTATGCAGGCATCCATTACATGAATGGTATTCGCGAAGGAAATAAGCAAGGAAAATTTATCGGGCGCATGGTGCTCGACAAACTGAAATAAATCTATTTACGACTTCACCCACCATCGATGTTTTCGTTTTTTAAGCAGCCTTCTTTTATGAAAAAATATTTAACTGTCATCGTCATGGCCTGCCTTTGGCTTTGTTGCAAAGAAAAAAGCGTTGACCAGAACTTCAAGGCCATCACGTATGATGAAACAGCGCCCCTTGAAAACGAACAACCATTGTTTACACAACTCGATCCGGCTACAACAGGTGTGACGTTTGCAAATAATATCAATGAAATAGAAGAGCTGAATATTCTCCGGTATGAGTATCTATACAACGGTGGTGGCGTCGCAGCAGGAGACATCAACAATGATGGCCTCATCGACCTGTATTTCAGCGGAAGCATAGAGCCAAATAAGTTATATCTCAACGAAGGCAATTTCAAATTCAGGGATATCACGACATCAGCAGGTGTCGATGGTGGTCCCGGCTTCAAGACCGGTGTGACGATGGTCGACATCAACCAGGATGGTTTCCTCGATATATTTTTAGGAAAGTCGATGGTGGGAAATCCTGAGTTCAGAAAAAAAGTGCTGTACATCAACAATGGCAATTCCACGTTTACCGAAAGGGCTGCTGAATATGGTCTTGCAGATGCGAGTTTTTCATCCCAATCCTATTTCTTCGATATGGATGCTGATGGTGACCTCGATGTCTATATGGTCAGAACTTATGCATGTTCTACAGTAGCATTGTCCCATACTTTACCGCC